>JAJYMZ010000192.1 GCA_021786615.1 Acidobacteriota bacterium | reverse complement strand
GGGTTCACTGTAAAAGGGGATTGACGCCGACCGATAGCTTCTCGCCGGAGCTAATTGACAACATCCCGCTCATCGAGCATTCAAGGGCTTCATTGACCGGCTCCCCATGCCAATCCACCCTCCGGCCATACCGAGAAGATGATGGCGACGTGATGGGGAATGCTCAAAACAGGGCTCCAGCATAGGAATCGCTAGGTTTCAGGGTTTCATTTCAGCGGAATCATCCTAGCATGGGGCTCATCTTCACCCGATTCAGGCGGTCCCTGTTAGTCTGTTTTTCTTAACTTCAAAAAAGCCTATGGTCCAGTTCAACACACGAGCCAACGAGATTCTCCTGAAGCTGGTCTACTACGGGCCGGGCTTGTCGGGGAAGACGACGAATTTGCAGACGCTCCACGCGCTGTGCCAGGACCAGCAGCGGGGCGAGATGTTCAGCGTGAACACCCAGGAGGACCGGACCCTTTTCTTTGATCTGCTGCCCATCAACCTGGGCTACATCTACGGCAACTCCATCCATCTTCAGATCTACACGGTGCCGGGGCAGGTGCAATACGACGCTTCGCGGCGCGTGGTGCTGGGCGGCGCCGATGGCGTGGTCTTCGTGGCGGACAGCTCAGAAGCCAAGATGCAGGACAATGTGGATTCCCTTTCGAACCTGTACCACAACCTCAACGCCAATCGCCTGAACATCAAGCAGATTCCTTTCGTGCTGCAGTACAACAAGCGGGACCTGCCCGACGCCATGCCCGTAGGGGTCATGAACCGTCGGCTGAATTTCCGCAACGTCCCCTATTTCGAATCCGTGGCCAACCGGGGTCCCGGCGTCATGGAAACTTTCCTGGCCATCACGCGGGAAACCGTGAGCATCACCTTCAAGAAGTATCACCTGGACAAGAAAATCAAGGACTTCGACGAGATGCTGAATCTCATCGAGACCAACATCCGGGCGAACATGCGGGACTTGCCGATGCCGCCGGATTCCCTTGGCCAGCCTGAATCCACGGTGATGCGCCATAGTGATGTGAGCGTCGCCGACCTGGCCCCCGGCAAGGTCGTGGATGCCAGCGAACTGCTGGAAGACGCCCTGAAATCCAACATGGAGACCGCGCGCCTCTATTCGGAGCTGAAGCAGACCAAGTCCACCCTGGAACAGAAGAACGCCGAGATGAACCAGCTTTACTCCCAGCTGGAACGGGCCAACCAGGACAATCTCAAGACCCGCCGCTACCTCGAAGGCATCATCCAGAGCGTCGGCGAAGCCATCATTTCCTTCAGCGCCGATGGCAAGATCCTGACTTGGAACATGGCGGCGGAAAAGATGTTCGGCTATGCCCGGGCCGAAATCGTAGGGCAGACCATGCAATCGCTCACACCGGCTTCCAAAAGTTGGGAGATTTCCCAGGCCGTCACACTGGTTGGACAAGGCCAGCCACTCCGCGACATGCAGACCACGCGGCTTCGCAAAGGAGGCCATGAGTTCCCCGTGAGCATCTCCTACGCACCGGTGCTGGGCGCCGATGACCGCGTGCTGGCCTACTCGGCGCTGGTGAAGGATATGGGCGAGCAAAAAGACCTGGAAAACAAGCTCGTGGTTTCCCAGGGGCAGTCAGGGATGGGCCGCATCCTGCCCATCATGCTGGACGCCTTGCAGTCCCGCATCAATCCCATCCTGGTGCAGAGCAGGCTGTTGCAGGAGAGCGCCATGGACCCGGCCCAGGCGAACCAGGCACAAAAAATCATCCATGCGGTGGATTCCATGCAGGCCTTGATGCGTCCCATCAACCTGGTGCTGAATCCGCCGTCCCTGAAACCGGAAGCCGCGCAGCTCAACAACCTGGTGCTGGAGGCCCAGAAGCGCGTCGAATCCGAGGCCGCCGCCGCGGGAGTAGCCCTTGACGTGAGCCTCGATCCTGCGGCGCCTGACAGCAATCTGGACTGTGACCAGATGCGGGATGCCATCGTCGGGCTGCTGCGGAATGCCGTCTTCTCGGCGGCGAAAGCTCCCAAGAAGCGCGCCCGGGTCGCCACCCGGCGCGTGGGGGAAGCCATGCAGCTGGCGGTGCAGGATTCCGGCCCCCTGTTCAGCGAGACCGCCCAGGCTTCCGCCTTCGAGCTGGGTTCTGTCCAGGACCTCGATTCCATGGGACTCGCCGTGGCCGCGGCGGTCATCCGCCAGCATGGCGGCCGCATCGCCATGCGCAGCCAAGAGGGTTCCGGAAACACCGTCATGGCGGAAATTCCGCTGGGCACTGGTGCAGGCAAAACGGATTCCACCGAACCAGCGGAATGAGGCAGCGGCAGCAACGCCATTCGCAAGAGGAGAAACCATGAGGATCTTAACCCTCGCACTCGCATCTGGAATCATGTTGCTGGCGCAGGCTCCAGCACTAAATTCCCCTGCCCCGCGTCCGGATCGCGTGGGCGAGCTGGAACGCCTGGGTGAAGGGGGCCGGGAACTCATGATCGTCGGCGTCGAGGCGCCAGGTTTCGGCAAGCTGAAAGCCTCCCAGCGCAAATACGCCTACTTCCTCTACAGGGCCGCCATCGCGGGCAACGACATCGCCTACTTCCAGAACCACCGCTCCGCTTTCGAAATCAAGGACTTGCTGGAACAGATCTACCTTCATCCCGAAGGCCTCGACGCCACCACCCTGGCAGGGCTAGAGGAATACCTGAAACTCGTATGGGCCAACCACGGCCAGTATGGCCACGACACCCACCTGAAATTCGTGCCCCGCCTTCTGACCTTCAAGCAGCTTGAAAAGGCCGCGAAGCAGGCCCAGAAGAATGGCGCTGTGTTCAACCTAAAGCGTGAAACCCTGGCCAGGCACCTGGCGCGCCTCCGGCCCCAGATTTTCGACGCCAAAGTGGAGCCCATCCAGGTGAACCAGGTGGCGGGCGTGGATGTGGTGGCCACCAGCAGCAATGGACTCTACGCTCCGGGCCTCACTTCGAAGGAGATCCAGGCCCTGTCCCCAGAGCTGCAGGGCAAATTGAACGTGCGCTTCGCGCTCAAGAAGGACAAGAAGGGCCGGAAGATCGCCGAAGCCGAGGAATTCAAGATCGGCGGCGCTTATGGCGATCAGCTGGAGCTGGTGAACTACTGGCTGGAAAAAGCCCTCGGCTACGTGGACAACGAGCAGATCGAGGTGGTCAGGGATGGCGTGAAGAAGATCCGCTTCGAACCCATCGCGAACCAGCGGAAGGCGCTGGTGGACCTCATCACCTACTTCCAAACCGGCGACGAGAAATCCTTCAAAGACCACAGCGTAGCCTGGCTCAAGACCAATTCAGTGGTGGATTATCTCAACGGCTTCTACGAGGTCTACAAAGACCCCCGCGCGGTGATCGGCAGCTACGAAGCCAATGTCAGTTTCCGCTCGGATTCCGCCAAGATCGAAAAGCTGAGCCAGAACGCGCTTTATTTCGAGGCCAAGATGCCCTGGCCGGATCAGTGGAAGCGCGCCAAGGTGGAGCCCCCCGTGGCCTCGGTGGTGAACGTCATTTTGGAGACCGGCGACAGCGGACCCATGAGCCCCGCGGCCTACAATCTCCCGAACTATTCCGACATCCGCAAGGAATTCGGCTCCAAGAACGTGGTGCTGCTGAACATCGAAAACGCCCAAAGCGCCAAGGTGAAAGAGCAGATCATCCAATCGTTCTATCTGCCTGAAGACCAGGAACTGATCACCAAATTCGGCGACCTGGCCCGCCAGTGGACCGTCTACATGCACGAAGTCATCGGCCATGGATCGGGCCAGCCCGATGCGAAACTGAACGGGCAGGATCCCGCCAAGCTCATCGGCGGTGTCTATTCCGCGCTGGAAGAGTGCCGGGCCGATTGCGTGGCGTTGTACCAGTTCTTCGATCCGAAGGTGGTGGAGATCGGCGCCGTGGGCGAAGCGGATCAGATGGCCGCCGCCAAGGCCATGTACTTGGGTTACCTGGGCGGCCAGCTGCGCATGAATGGCCTGGTGCAGGGTGATACCATCCGCGAAGCCCACTACCGCGGGCGCCAGCTGGTGCTGAATTACCTGACGCAGCCGGGGCTGGATTTCGGCGTGGCCATCGTCCAGAAGGATGGTCATTCATTCGTGCAGGTCAACGATGTGCAGAAGGCCCGCACCGGCGTCGGCGAGGTCCTCACAAAACTCCAGACCTTCAAGTCCAACGGCGACAAAGAGGGGGTTGAGAAATTCTTCGCGGACTTCGGCACCAAGGTGAACAAGGACTGGCAGGCGGATGCCAAGGGCCGCATGGACGCCCTGAATCTGCCTCGCGCCCGCGCCTTCGTCTTCCCGCAGCTGGTGCCGGTGGTGGAGCAGAAAAACGATCGCGACGTGCTCAAGGACGTGACGCTGGAAACCAAGGAGACTTTCGCCGAGCAGATGCTCCGTTTCAGCCGCTGGGCCAAGAGCCGGGAGATCGCGCCGAAATAAGAACTGGAACCGCGAATGCCGCGAATGAACGCGAATGGAAATGACTGGATCTGGATGGCGATTTATTAATTCGCGTTCATTCGCGTTATTCGCGGTTCCGATTTTACTCTTCGCCCTTCCTCAACCTCACCCTGCGGGTACCCCAGTCGCGACAGGCCATCAAGGCCTGTCGTCTCCTGACCCGCTACGGGACCTCACCCTGCGGGTACCCCAGTCGCGACAGGCCATCAAGGCCTGTCGTCTCCTGACCCGCTACGGGTTCGGCCCTCCGGATCGAACTGATACCCGACACTGCGCAGCGTGTGCACCCATCTCGGATGATGGGCGTCCACTTCCATGACGCGGCGGAGGCGGACGATGAAGTTGTCCACGGTGCGCGGCGTGGGCTCGGCGTCCTCGCCCCACACGCGGTCTATGATCTCCTGGCGGCTCACCACCTGGCCGGCCTTCTCCATGAGCAGTTTGAGGATCATGCATTCCTTCACGCCCATGGTGAAGGGGCCTTGGGGCCCTTCACCGCAGAAGTTCTCGAAATCCACCCAATGGTCGCCGAATTTCTGGCGGCCGCCGAAGCTGCGGTTGCGGTACCAGGCTTCGCGGCGCAGGATGGCCCGCACGCGGGTGAGCAGCTCCCGCACCTGGAAGGGCTTGCCCAGGTAGTCGTCGCCGCCAGTTTCGAAGCCGTGGACCCGATCATCCTCGGTGTTCTTGGCCGTGAGGAACAGGATCGGGGTGTAGTTCTTGGCCTCGCGGATGCGCTCGCAGACGCTGAACCCGTCCATGCCGGGCAGCATCACGTCGAGGATCACCAGATCATATTTTTCCGCCAGGATGCGCTTCAGGGCCTCGTCCCCACGGGTGATCCAGGTACAGGGCAGGCCCTCCATCTCCAGGTTGAGCTTGATGCCCTCGGCCAGGCTCAGCTCATCTTCCACCAGCAGGATGTTGGGAGCATCGTTCATGTGGTTCTCCAGGGCGCTGCCAGTAGAATAGCCTCATGAGTCCCTATCTTTCCGTCGTCATCCCCATCTACAACGAAGAAGCCAACATCCCACAGTTGTGGGAGCGGCTGGCCAAGGTCCTGAACGAGAACTTCACCGGTGACAAAGACTGGGAGTTGATCTTCACCGACGACGGCAGCAAGGACCGTTCCTTGCTGATGCTCCTGGAGATCGCCAAGGCCGAGCCTCGCGTCAAGGTCGTGGAATTCAATCGCAACTACGGCCAGCATGCGGCGATTTTTGGGGCCCTGTCTGAAGTCGAAGGCCGGGTGGTGGTGACCCTGGACGCGGATCTGCAGAACCCGCCGGAGGAAATTCCGAAACTCGTCGCGAAAATCGAAGAGGGCTACGACGTGGTGGGCGGGTGGCGCCAGGGCCGCTCGATGAACGATTCCATCTTCCGGCGCCTGCCCAGCAAGGTGGTGAACGCCATCACGCGCAAGACCACGGGCGTGAAGCTCCACGACTACGGCTGCATGCTGCGGGCCTACAGCCGCGAAGTGGTGGATGCCATGCTGCTCTGCAAGGAGCGCAGCAGCTTCATTCCCGCCCTGGCTAATTCATTCGCCAAGCGCATCACCGAAGTGCCCGTGGCCCACGCCGAGCGCGCCGCCGGGGATTCGAAATACGGGCTATGGAAGCTCATCAACCTGCAATTCGACCTGCTCACCTCTTTTAGCCTCCTGCCCTTGCAGATGCTCTCGGTGCTGGGGGTCCTGGTGAGCGCCCTGGGCATGGGCTTTGGCGTCTACCTGCTGGGCTACCGGGTCCTGCATCCCGACCGCACCGTGGAGGGTGTGTTCACCCTGTTCGCCATCCTCTTCATCTTCATCGGCGCCCAGTTCCTCGCCTTCGGATTGCTGGGCGAATACATCGGCCGCATCTACGTGGAAGTGCGGGACAGGCCAAGGTACATGGTGAAGAAGGTGCACCAATCCAGTCTCAAGTCCCAAGTCCCAAGTCTCAAGTAGGCTCGCATGCAGGATTGGTGTGGACTTGAGACTTGGGACTTGAGACTTGGGACTTCCTTGCGCCGATTAGCCTTCTGCCTTGCCGCAGGCATGGCGACGATCATGCCGTGCCGGGCGGATGAACCGCCCGCGGCGGTCGCGCCGAGCCCATCGAACCACCTCTTCTACAAGCCCATGGACTATGGCTCCGAATCGCAATTCAATCCGCTGACATCGTTCATCACCTGGTCCTACGACACGCTGCAGGTGCCGGAGAGCTTCAACGATTTCAACATGTCGAAACACTGGGAGACGGTGCGCTTCGATCTGGGACACCCGAACAACGCCATCCAGCGCCAGGGTGGCTGGAACGCCTTCGTCAACCGGCAGATCCTCCCCTACCGGGGCGGCCGCGCCGACTGGGTTCCGAACTACTCGCTGCACCTGCTGGGCGGCGGCATGGTCTACCGCAAAAATGCGGAGTGGTTCGAAGCCCACGGAGTCCCCTTTCCCAGGCTCACCTCGGCGCTGCTGGGCACGGCCGCGGAGCTGCTCCAGGAAACCGTGGAGAAGACCTCCACCAAGCCCGATGATGAGATCGCCGACGTGTATCTCTTCCGCCCCCTCGGCATGCTGCTCTTCAACTGGGACCGTTTCGCGCGCTTCGCCGCGGAGGATCTGCATCTGGTGGAATGGAACGGCCAGCCGGTCTATGAGCCGGACTATGCAAGGCCTTCGGGCGCCAGGGGCCGCATCACCAACGTGAGCCAGAATTTCGTGGTCCGCCCAGTGCTTGGTGGTCCCGATGCCGCGCGCCCCTTCATCTATTTCGGCCTCACGACGCTGGTGGGGTTGTCCCATCGGATCACGCGAGACAGCAGCTTTTCCTGGGGTTTTGGCGCGTCCATCCAGAAGGCCCAGGACCCCACCATCACGCATCTCAGTGGCGGCCTCTTCTACGACCGCAACGACTCACTGCTGGCCTCGCTCATCCTCAACGGCACCGATGATCTCAAGGCGCGCCTGAACATCTATCCGGGCACCCTGGGCACGGGAAAATGGTGGTCGCCAGGCCTCTACGTGGGTGTCGGAAGCAAGGGCCGTCTCAGCGCCGGCATCACCTTGCGCGTCTTTCCCGTGGGCTTGGGCAGGACGCAGCATCCCACCCCCGCGATTCCGCCGCCGAGGTAGTCCCTTTGGCGGTGGGCTGTGGGCGGTAGGCTGTGGGCCAACAGATTTGAGGTTTTCGCCCACAGCCGAGAGCCCAAGGCCCAAAACCCATCGCCATGAGCCATCAGCCAACAGGTATGGGCCATGAGCCAACATAAATGAGCAAAGCTCGTAGCTCAAAGCTGATAGCTGAGGGCCCACGTCCCACAGCCAAGTTCTAATAGCTCCCCTCGTCCTTCGAGGGCGGATAGTCCTTGCCGAACTTGTTCTTGTGGGGTTCGAAGGGAGGGAGGTTCGCGCTCAAAGTCCATTCGCCGCGGACATTCGACGGGCCGATGGTGACCGGGAAGATCCTTTCTCCGGTTTCGGGATGCCAGAGCTTCAGGCGGTAGGTACCTTCCGGAAGGCCATCAAACGCCAAGCCCGCCTTGCCGTCCAGCACCTGCGCATAGGGGGTTTCCAGAACCCAAAGAAACGCGTTCATCTTGTGATGGACGTTGCAGTAGAGCTTCACCAGTCCTGGCTTTTTCAGCCGGATGGGGGCCGGGGTATCGCCGGGTTCGTATTGGCCTGTGTCGAAGGGCACGGTGCAGCAGACGCTGAACACGTTGTGGACGATGGAATCCTGGTTGGGGAAGGTGACGAAGCTGCCGGGGGTGGTCCAGGCCACGCGGGGCACAAAGCGTTTGCCCACGGTGCGGACGCGCAGCAGGGGCCGTTTTCCCAGGATGGGCTTGGGCGCGGACACGGGCTCCAGGATGGCGATGACATCCTTCAGCGTCGCCCGGGGCTTGCCGTTCTTGTCCAGGAGCTTCACGGGGCCCGCAAGCCCGCCAGCCAGGAGCGGGGCCGCGAGCACCATCGCGAGGATTCTGAAGGTCATGGCAAAGTCTCCCAGAAAGCCTACTCCAATTCAGCGAGCCGCAAGAATTCTGGAAGGTGCCCCGTGAAGACTACTCCAATTCATCGAGCTGGCTGTAGAACCCCGCGGGTGCTTTGCCAAGGGCCCCGCGCAGGACCGTCGCATGGCTCACCTCATCGCCCATGATCCGGGCGGCGGCTTCCAGCAGGGATCTGGTCCTGAATTGCGAAATCGCCGACTGGTAGGCCCGGGCGGCCTTCATTTCCAGAAACAGGGCCAAGCGCAGCACATCCGCCTCGGACTTCAATTCGAAGGCGCTGAAATCGTACTCTCTTCGTGGATCCGCGGGTGATCCGCCCAGACTCCTGATCACGGCTGTCAGAGCCTCGCGATGGCTTTCATGGCTGCCCTTGAAGGTGCCGCCCACCGCCAGGACGCCCTTGCTCAGCAGGCCCGATCCACCGGCCAGCGAGTAGGCATAAATGGCTGTGTGCTCCAACACCAGCGCGCCATTGAGGATGCTGAGATCCCCCGTGGGCCGGGCTTCCCCGCTGGGCGTGGCCTCGGGCTTCCGGCAGCCCAGGAGGCTTCCGGAAGTCGCCAAGGCTGCCCCTCCCATCAAGGTGTTGAGAAACAGGCGGCGGTCGGACATGGTCGCTCCGGATCTGGGTCGAGGGAATGGTCAAAAGGGGGTGGAACCTCGTCTAGAGGTTTTGGATGCCAGAAATCCCTGGCACGTGCCGAACCATTCAGGAATCGAAAGCAGCGTGAAGAACTATCGCTAAGATCATTTAGATCCTTTCAACCCCATATCCCTTCCACGAGGTTTCGGATGAGCCGTGAAGTGCGCTGGTACCGCTCGCTGGCCTGGAAGTTCTTCCTCCGCACGAGCGTGACCATCCTGGTGATCATCGGCGTGCTGGTGTACATCACCTCCACCGTGGCCAACCGGAAGGCCCGGCAATCCGCCGGGGCGCAGATGATCTCCGCCAGCCAGGTGGTGGATCGCACCTTCGAGCAGCAGGGCAAGATCATGGACGCAGGGCTGGAGGTTTTCACCCAGTATTCGGGGAACCTAGCGAACATCGAAACAGGTGACTACAAATCAGTCCGCGACACGTTGCTGGACAATCTCTCCCGGCTGAGCTCGGACATCGCGGTCATCGTGCGGCCCACGGGCATGCTGCTTTCCTGCACCACCGACGGCGCCAAGCAGGACTACAACGATGTGGGCATCGTGCAGATGGCCATGTACCCCGAGGAAGCCAGGAAAGCGGGCTACCCCGGGCCTTCCTACCGAGGCTTCTTCAAGAGTGACGAGGGCCAGTTCAAGGGCGTCTACCACGCCGTGGCCCGGGCCATTTCAAGCCCCGGGGGCGCTTCTCTGGGGGTGATGATGGTGGCCAACAGGCTGAACGATACGGCTGCCAAGGATCTCCGGCAGATATCGCTGCCCCCCCCGGCCCGGAAAGGCGATCCGCCCCCCCACTTCGGGTTGTTGAGCAGCTTTCAAATCCAGGGACTGACCCTGGCGGACGCGGACCAGCGCGCTAAGTTGCAGCAGGCGATTTCCTCCACGGCCGAATTCAAAGCTGCTCAAGGACAAGTGGTGGCCGGCCAGCGGTCCAAGACTATTCCCGTGACGCTTGAAGGACAGCCGTATCTCGCCGTGCTGGCCCCCTTGAAAGGCGTCAACGCCCTGGATCTGCAGATCGCCGATGTGGTGATGATGCCCCTGGAGCCCTTCCTGGCTCCCTTCATGACCATCCGCTACGTCATCCTGGCCACCGGTGCCGGCGGCCTGATCCTGGCGATGATCTTCTCCCTGACTTCCAGCCGCGCGGTGACCTCGCCCTTGTCGGCGCTGGCCCGGGCCACGGCTCAGTTGGCGGAAGGCGAACGGCCCGAGATCCCCGCCCTCGACAGCCAGGACGAAGTGGGCTACCTCACCCAAGCCTTCAGGGCCATGCTTTCGGAATTGAAGGCCAAGGACGAGCTGCTGGCGGCGCTGGAAAAATTGGACGCTCCCAATGGCCGCCGGGGCATGGGCGCGGAGATGGAATCCATCGCCCAGAGCCGCATGAGCATGAGCGCGGTGGACGTGGACGCCACCATCATGCTGCCCACCACCTCCCAGGTGCTGCAAGGCACTGAACCCGTGGCCAGGCGCAAGCGAGTGACCCTGAAAGAGGGCGAACTGTTCGCCGGCCGCTACCGCATCGAGGACATCCTGGGCAAGGGAGGCATGGGCATCGTGCTGAAAGCCCACGATGAGCAACTGGACGAGGACGTGGCCTTGAAGATCATCCGGCCCGAACATGATCTATCCGCGGGCTTCCTGGAGCAGCTCAAGCAGGAGATCAAGCTGGCGCGGAAGATCACCAATAAGTATGTGTTGCGCACCCATGACTACGGCGACTTCGAAGGCCTGCCCTTCGTCTCCATGGAGTACCTCAAGGGCGTCACGCTGAAGCAGTTGCTGGACGACCGGGGGAGCCTGCCCATCGGCCTGGTGCTCCGCATCGGCCGCCAGCTGGCCGAAGGCCTGGAAGCCGCCCATGGCGTGGGCGTGGTGCACCGCGACATCAAGCCCTTGAACATCCTCTTCGACGCCCGCGGCGACGCCAAGATCATGGATTTCGGCCTGGCGGCGCCGGTGGCCGCCAAGGGCACCTCTGAGGAGGGCCAGGTCTTCGGCACGCCGCGCTACATGGCGCCAGAGCAGGTGAAAGGCGAACGGGTGGATCCCCGCACCGATCTCTACGCCCTGGGCGTCATGCTCTTCGAGCTGTCCACGGGCTTCCCGCCCTTCGAACACGCCGTCATCACGGAACTGCTGCGCATGCACTTGAACGCCCCGGTGCCCCGAGCCAAGGACATGGCTCCTGGATTGCCGGATGGGTTCAGCTATCTGCTGGAGCGGCTCATGGCCAAGCGCATGGAGGATCGTCCGGCCTCGGCACTGGAAGTGGCGGAGACCCTCAAGCTGCTGGCCTCCGGCGGCGCGGGCGAAACCAAGCGGGTGGTGTGATGAGGCGCCGGGATCTCCTCAAAAGCCTCGCTGCCCTCGGCATGGGCAGCCTTCCGGCGCTTGCCGGTGGCAAGGTCGCCAAGGGCGACTGCACTTGCAAGGGTTTCAAACTCTATGGAAAGGTCCAGATCGTGGAGCATTTTCCCGATCTCAAAATCCAGGTGGTGGAGCACTTCCCGGACTTGAAGGTGCAGAAGGTAGACCATTTCCCCAACGCCTGCGGCCAATGGCAGATCGTGGAGCATTTCCCGGACCTGAAAGTGCAGATCGTGGAGCATTTTCCGGATCTCAAGATCCAGTGGGTGGACCATTTCCCCGGCGTGCCCTGAATACTGTCATGAACGAGGGGGGACCGCCCGGTCGCTTCGCTCCCTCTACGTCCCCCCTCGTGCTCCCCCACGTGGTGGCAGGGCAAAGCCCGGCCACCACGTCTAGCCTTCCTCGAAGCCTCGTTCCGCGAAGCGGCTCAGCTTGTCGTCCACATCCCTCATCTCCAGGGCCCGCGCCACGTAGCGGCCTATTGGGTCGGCTTCCAGGTTCACGGCATCGCCGGGTTTCATGGACACCAAGGCAGTGCGCTTCACCGTTTCTGGGATGATCGCCACGCTGAACCAGTCGCGGCCGCAATCCACGACGGTCAAGGAGATGCCGTCCACGGCGACGCTACCTTTGGGGGCCGTCATCGGCGCGAAAAAAGCAGGCATGGAGAAGCGCCAGATGCCTTCATCCGCTGGCCGCTCAAGCAGCGAACCAAGGCCATCCACGTGGCCACTGACGAGGTGTCCATCCAGCGGGTCCCCCACGCGGAGGCTCGGCTCCAGGTGCAGTGTGGCGCCGATGACGAGGCGCCCCAGGGTGGTCTTTTCAAGCGTCTCTTCGCTCAGTTCCGTTTCCCAGGCCCGCTCATCGCAGAGCACCGAGGTCAGGCAGGCTCCGTTCACGGCGATGCTCGCCCCTAGCTCTGCGCGGTCCAGCACGGCTTTGGGCGCCGCGATGCGCAGCCGCGCTCCACCGTCCCGCGGGCTGCGGAACTCCAGGGTGCCAAGATGGCGGATCAGACCGGTGAACATGAGTGTCTACAGCCTAGCGCCTGAGTTAAGAGTTAAGAGTTCAGAGTTCAGAGTTGAGAGTTGAGAGTTGAGAGTTGAGAGTTGAGAGTTGAGAGTTGAGAGTTGAGAGTTGAGAGTTAAGAAGTTGAGAAGTTGAAATGTCAACAGCCTACGGCTTAGGCGTCCTCATTCTGCAGCGCGCTTTTCCGCGCGCCATAAAGGAAGTAGATCACCAGGCCGATGGCCAGCCAGACCACGAATCGTATCCAGGTCAGCCAAGGCAGGCCCAGGGCGAACCAGACGCAGCCGATGATGCCCGCGGGAGCCAGCACCCAGATGGCGGGCATCAGGAACTTCCGGGGAGCTTCAGGACGGCGGTAGCGCAGGACCATCACGGCAATGCAAACGATGGCGAACGCGAAGAGCGTCCCGATATTGGTGAGTTCCACCACTTCATCAATGTTCAACAGGGCCGCGGGAATGGCCACGATGAAGCCTGTCAGAACCGTCGCGTGGGAAGGCGTCTTGAATTTCTCATGGATCTTTCCGAACCAGGGGCCCAATAGCCCGTCGCGGCTCATGGACATGAAGATGCGGGGCTGCCCCACCTGGTAGACCAGCAATGCGGCGGTGGTGGCGATGACCGCGCCAAAGCTGATGACCGCGGCGATGGCGGTCATCTTGTGTTCAGTGAAAATGTAGGACAGCGGATCGGCGATGCCGCCCAGCTTGGTGTAATGCACCATGCCCGTGGTCACCAGGGCCACGGCCACATAGATCAACGTGCAGATGCCGAGGGACCATAGGATGCCCAGGGGCAGATCCCTGCCCGGATTGCGGCATTCCTCGGCGGTGGTGCTCACCGCGTCGAAGCCGATGAACGCGAAAAAGATGATGGCCGCGCCCGCCTGGATGCCCTTGAATCCGTGGGGAATGAAAGGGTGCCAGTTGGCGGGCGAGATGAACTGGATGCCGAGACCCACCACTGAGAGCAGGATCACCACCTTGATGACCACCATGATGCTGTTGGCGCGCGCGCTTTCCTTGATGCCGATGTAGCAGAGCCACGTGATGAGCACGGTGATGATGACGGCCAGCAGGTTGATGGTGATGGGAAAGCCCCCAAGGGTGGGCGCGGTCTTGAGCACTTCCCAATTGGCGAAGGTGGCTGCGCCGTTGGCGAGGCCCGCCTTGGCGTCCGCGAGCACATGCAATTTCTCCGAGAGGCCCAGGCTCTCCACGCCGGCGCCCAGCTTCAGCGCAGTGCGGGGATCCATGGCCAGCCAGCCGGGGATGTTCACGTGGAAGACATTCGAAAGAAAACTGCGGGCGTAGTCACCCCAGGAAATGGCCACCGCCACATTGGACACGGCGTATTCCAGCAGCAGATCCCAGCCGATGATCCAGGCCATGAGTTCGCCCAGCGTGGCGTAGGCATAAGTGTAGGCGGAGCCTGACACCGGGATCATGGAGGCCAGCTCCGCGTAGGCCAGGGCGGTGAAGCCGCAGATGAGGGCCACCAGCAGGATGCTCAGCACCAGGCTGGGGCCCGCCGGCAGGCGGCCGTCCGCCATGTTTCCTGCGGCCGCGGTGCCGATGCTTGAAAAAATGCCCGCGCCGATGATGGCGCCGATGCCGAACATCGCCAGGTCAAAGGCGCCGAGGTTTTTCTTGAGCTGGTGCTCGGGTTCTTCGGCGGTGGCCTTCAGCTGCTCAAGGGATTTCGTGCGGAAAAAATTCATAAGCAGTGTTCCTGGATTTAAAGCGTTGCAAGGGGAAAGAACCAGGGTATCAGGCGGGCCGTGGGCTGTAGACGCAATCCCCCTGCGGGGGACCCGCTGTGGAATGAAAATCTCGATTGGCTTCGGGCTTCAGGCTTCGGGCTTCGGGCTTCAGGATCGCATCCCTCAAGGGTGCCAGCCGAGGCATTCCGTTGTTTTGCCTGAAGCCCGCAGCCTGAGGCCTGTAGCCCATGGAAGCGAAGGCTTGGGGCGTGATTTTCATGGCAGGCTATAGGCTGTAGGCAATACAACAGACGCGGCCTTTGGCCGCACCCACAGCCCACCACCTACCGCCCACAGCCCACAGCCCAAACCATGTTCCTCTGGAAAGACAAACGACTCCGCTTGAACCTCACCCGCCTGGGAATCCAATACTTGGTGGCGCTGTTCCTTGTGGGGGCTTTTTCGGTGAACACCGGGAACAACCTGCTCTACGTGATCTTCTCCATGATGCTTGGTCTCTTTCTGGTTTCAGGCTGGGTGAGCCGCGCGGCGCTCCGGGGCGTGAGCCTGGCTTCTCTCGAGGAGGGGAATCTCTTCGCGAGGGTGCGCGGCGGCCTGCGCCTGAGGCTCAAGGACACGGCGCCATCGCGCATGAGGGCCCTGGAGGTCTACCTGGACATGGAAGACGGACGGGTGGAACCGGGCTTCCTCGCCGGGGGCGATCCGGCCGGGGGTGAAACGCTGTTGGTCCTCCATGCACGCTGCGAGAAAAGGGGCTGGATGAAGATCCACAGCCTGGAACTGCGCACCAGCTATCCCTTCGGATTCGTCGAAAAGGCCTATCGCTTCGCCCTCGATCAGCCCGTTCTCGTGTTGCCCCACCCCCGCACCAACCTGCTGCCGCCGCGGGCTCCCAAAGGGGAAATGCTCCACGCGATTCCCGTGGCCGGCGACAGCAGCCCCGAGGGCTCCCGCCCGCACCGCCAGGGCGATGCGCCCAGCCGCGTGCACTGGAAACGCACAGCCCAGCGGGGCCTGCCCTGGGTCCGCACTTTCGAGGGCGAACAGCCCGAAGGCTTGCACCTTCGGTTGGAGTTGAAGGATTGGGCGCCCGGCCGGCCTTTCGAACGGGAGCTGGAAAGACTCTCGGGCGCCATCCTGCAAGCCCGGCTCCAGAAACGCGACGTGACCCTTGAAATATTTAGCGACAAGGCCCGCCGCGAAGCCTTCGGGCATACGGCTTGCTGGCGGGCCCTGGCGGTTTGCGAGCCCGAAGGCGCCGTGAATTCCAACCGCGTCCTCGACACTTCTGGTTCACTTGCTATCCCGGTTCATGGAGGAACCCATGCTTTTTAAACGTGCCGATTCCCCTGAATGGACGCCGCTCCTGAAGGCCGCCTGGGCAGCCCGGGAGCAGGCCCACGCGCCGTATTCTGGATTTCGCGTGGGGGCTGCGCTGCGCCTTAAGGGCGGTGAAGTGGTGGGCGGGTGCAATGTGGAGAACGCAGCCTACCCGATGTGCACCTGCGCCGAACGCACGGCGGTTTGCGCCGCCGTGGCGGGCGGCATGAAGGCAGGTGATCTGGAAGCCCTGGTGGTGGTGACTGGAGCTGATGCGCTGACACCGCCCTGCGGAGCTTGCCGCCAAGTCCTGGTGGAGTTCGCGGAGGATCTGCCGATCCTGCTGGACAATGGGCGCCAAAAAATATTGCATCATTTGAAAGAACTGCTGCCCTCTGCCTTCACGGGCCGGAACTTAGGGGCCTTGTAGTAATCCGAGAGCCTTCCTACACTGGCTTTAACTTCTGCCAGGCCACCCATGCCCATTGATCGCGCCAAAGTCACCAAGGAAGCCGACAAATTATTGGCGGCCGGCCGCATTGACAAGGCCATAGAGGAGTACCGGAAGCTCCTGGACGACAACCCCAAAGATTTACCCCTCATGAATCGAATCGGGGATCTTTGCGTCCAGGCCAAGCGCGTCGGCGAAGCCATAGACATCTTCAAACGCTTGGGCATGACCTACGAGCGGGACGGCTTCACCCAGAAGGGCATCGCGGTCTTGAAGAAAGCCACGCGCCTGGCACCGGACGATCTGGACATGAGCGGGCGGCTGGCGGACATGTACCGGCAAGTGGGCATGGTCAAGGACGCTCTGCAGGTGCATCTCTCCGTGGCGGAATTCTTCACCAAGAAGGGCCTCATCAAACGGGCCCTGGAGGAATTCGCCAAGGTCGTGGAGCTCGACCCCAAGAATCTCAAGAACAAGGTGAAACTCGCGGATCTCTACAACAAAGAAGGCATGAAGGACCGCGCGGCCTCCATTTATCTGGAAGTCGCGGAAGCGCTGGCCATCGAGCAGATGCACACCGAGGCCAACCAGATCCTTGAGCGGGCCAAATCCATGGTCAGCACCCCCCAGGTGTTCTTGACCCAAAGCCGCTTGGCGGTGATCCAGAAAGACCTCAGCGCCGCCGCAGGCCATTTGCGGGAAGGGCTGAAGGCCAATCCCCGCAGCAATGAATTGCTCGAGGCCTTGGCCGAGATCGAGCTTCAAAGCAAAAATCCGGACCGGGCGCTGGAGGCCCTGGGGCAGATACCCCAGCTACCGGAAAAAGCCCTCCAGCTTTGCGAGCGCGGACTGCGGGACCTGGTGAAGGTCAACCGCACGGAGGAAGGCCTGCGGCTCTTCAAGCCTATCGGCCGGGAATTCGCGCGGCGCGGCATGGGCGACCACGCCGCCAAAGCCTTGAAAAACGCCCTCCAGGGGAATTGGTCCAGCGAAGCCTACATCCAGCTAGCTGAGATAGCGCACCAGAGCGGGAACCGGCGGGAACAGGGCGCGGCCCTTCAAAACGCCTACGCCCTGGCCACCCAGCAGCGGGACCAGAACCTCGCCACGCACTTGAGCGAACAGCTTCGGGCCTTGGGATTGAACCCCGGCGAGGCACCGGATTCACCGCCTTCCACGCCGGGAATGCCCGCCTACGCCGGTTCCATGGAACACACCATGGGCGGCGGCAGGCCCGGTGACACCACCGAGATGGATCCCGTCAAGCAGTTGCAGATCCAGCAGCTGGTCCGGGAAGCTGAGGCCCACACCCGCTCCAAATCCACGGATCGCGCGGTGGAGGCTTACAAGAAGATCCTGGAACTGGATCCAGCCTTTGACATCGCCATTGATAAGATCGCCGAGATCCACAAGGCCTCCGGCATTCTCAGCCGCGTGCAGATGCACTACGTCCAGACGGCCCAGGTCCTGGTGGGCAAGGGTTTCAGGAGCAAAGCCATCGAATTGCTGGATCGCGCCGAGCAGATGTTCCCGGGCTCCACGCGCCTGCATCGAAGGACCTTGGGGCTGCTGCAGGAAGCCGCGCCTTTGCCCCCGGCGGCCGTGGCGCCCCCGCCGGCTCCACCCAGAGCGCAGGTCACCCCCCGACCAGACCCCTTCGCCTCCGCTCCACCACCCCTGACCGAATCCATCGCCCTGGGGCCGCCCCCAAGCGAGTCCCTGGAAGGTGTTCCCCTCAGCTCCCTGCTGCCGCCGGAAATCGAAAGCGCGCCGGTGGTACCATCGGAGATGTTGATCTCCCTGGATGTGCCCGGCGGCTTCACGACCGGCTCCGTCCCCGCAGCCCCCCGGGAGCCACTGGTTCCCGTAGGCGCGGGCGCCGGGGAATCCATTCCCTTCAATCTTCCCA
>JAJYMZ010000189.1 GCA_021786615.1 Acidobacteriota bacterium | reverse complement strand
TGTGGATGACCGGGCCATAGGCCTCGGGTGAATCCATCGAATAAACCAGTTGGGCATCGCCCTCCTGGTCCTTCATCCGCACATCGTAGTGGCGAGGAGTGGCGGTGAGGAACAGCCGCTTTTTGATGGGCAGGTTTTCGTCCTTCAGGGCGAATCCAAATCGTGCGCCTCTCCGTCCTGCGGTTTTATGAGCCTCATCGAAGATGCCCAGATCGAGGGGTGATAGGCCCTTCATTCCATTAGCGACCACGGGTGCCGACTGGTAGGTGGAAAACACGATCCTCACGCCATCGAACGGCTTCTCCATGAAGCTTTTGACGGTTTCTGGATTTGTCGTCACAGGGAAATCTAGATCGGATTGGTGGACCACCAAAGCATCAATTCCCTTGGCCACGCTGGGGTCAGAACAGACGCAGAGATAGGACACTGAAGGCCAACTCGTTTCTCGAAGCCATTCATGCAAGGTCTGGCGGACAAGGGCCAGGGATGGCACCAGGACCAGGACCGACTTGCAGCCCATGCGTTCTGCAACCCAAAGCTCTACAAGAGTCTTGCCGCTGCCACAGGCCATGACGGTGGTGGCACGGTCGTAGGTCTCGAAGGCGGGAAGAATTTTTTCGAGAGCTTCTGTCTGATGGGGTAGCGGATTCTTCCGTTGAATCCGGGTTTCACCACTTGCCAACCATTGGTGGATGTCCTCCAGGTCTCGCGCATCCAGGCGGTCGAGATCGGCGCCTCGAATGCAGTAGAACCCAGTTCGATCATCCATGAGCGCAGGGAGGTCATTCGAATTGGTGAAGAGCACCCGCTGGGTGGCCTTGTCGCTGAGACCCATGAAAGTGCTAAGTTCTTGCCACGTGAGCGCTGTCCGACCGCTCCTGAACTTCACCTGGTAGGCGTGGTATTCCCCAAGGGTTGTCTCGATCACCCCGTCCACGCCCATGTCACGGGCTGTGAGCGCCATGAGATCCCTGCGCGTCGGTGGAAGGGCTTCATGGGGCCAAACCTGGCGGGCCTGAATAATGGGTTGGGTCGCCAGGTAGGCTTCCGCGAACACTTCGAAGGCGTCGCCGCGATTCTTCTCGGTGGGTAGGTCGCAGATCCGCCCCTCCAACTCAGAAAAGGAAGTGAGGTTGGCGAATAGCCCGCTATCGCTGAATCGCGTTGCCTTTGGATGAAGCGGGCCGGCCATGGGTGATCCCAGACTCTTTGATAGCGTAGATTAACCTGCCCCAAGCTGGAGCGTTACTGCCTCTAGACTTGAATCCGCACTGGCTACCTTTCATCGTTGAGACATCCCAACACTGAGAGGCCCGGATGACGCCCGAAGAATCAGGTTCAGTTACATCGCTCTTTAGATCAATCGAATGCGCGGAGGGCGAGATTATGCCCGAGGCAGTAAAGGGATACCGACCCTTGTTGGAGGTCTTCAACCTATTGGGAGAAGTTTTCACTTCCATGGTTAATCAAGAATCAGGAGTACCTGATTCACTTCCTGAAAGCGCCCCCCAACGTATTTCTTTAACAGCAGTTCTTTTGCAAGCCTCTATGGTCCCGGAATATTTAATACGCTCTGGCCAATACTGGGCTGCAGCTGCGGTGATTCGGCAACAGATGGAAGCACTGGCTCGCGTAAGCCAGATCCGGATCAGGGGAATATCGACGAATTCCAAACCTCCAAATGTTTCTGTGCTGCCGATGGACCTCCCAAAGAGTTACGGGAGGCTCAGCGAACTGGTTCATGTCTCAAATGGGGAGGTCCTTCAGTCATTTGCAGAATCTTCAACCTCTGAGGAAGCAGCTAGAGCAGTCCCGTCATATCGGCATGATTGGTCAGTCAGTCTTATGATTCACCACATCAAGAATCTACTTGTGCTTGCCCTTGAGATTGATCTGTTGCATAGAGAAATTTATTGCAATCAAGAATTGATCGACTTCGGGCCAGTTCTCAATCGTATCGCTTCGTTTTTAGGGGAAGAGGCAGGTTAGTCGCGCTCAGCTGTGTTTTCCAGCCATCCAGCTTCGTATCGCTGCGTTATCGCCGTTGAGGTCAAATCACCGGGTTGTGTCTGGACCGATTGAGAGGCGGCGCGAAGCGCCGTCCAAAGCATCCTCTTCATCCCCTTCATCCCTGTTAAAAAAGCTTTTAAAACAGGGATGAAGGGGATGCAGGGGATCAAGAAAAAGTGCCAAGCCAGCCTGCTTGGATCGTGGCTTATACTTGGATTGTCAGGAGGAATGATGGTCTACCGCATCGCTTTGCACGAGTCCGGCGAAGGGTATTCCGTTTCCGTCCCAGGCCTGCCGGGCTGCTGGTCCCAGGGGGCCACCGAAGCGGAGGCCATCGAAAACATCAAGGATGCTATCCGCGAATATGTTTCAGTGGTGGAAGAACAGCTCCGCGGTGAACATATTCGTGAAATTGATGTAGCTGTCTGAAGTTGCCCAGCATTCCTGGTGTCAAGCATCTCGATGCAGTTAGGGCTCTTGAAAAGGCCGGTTTCAAGATTGTCCGCCAAAGCAAACACATCGTCATGTCGAACGGCGCACGCATCCTCACCATCCCCCGGCATGATCCCGTCAATGCATTCACCCTCGGCGGCATTGTCCTTGATGCGGGCCTGACAATCGCGCAGTTCCGCGAGTTGCTGTAGCCGAATCCTCACACAGCCTTTTTCAGCCGGGGATGCACGGGGATCTACGGGGATGAAAAAAACAACGGGGAATCGAAAGAAATATTCAGCCATGGCTGCGCATGAACTTCAAACGAGATTTTGCATCAGTAGGCCAGCAATTTCTCCACGGCTCCCCGGATCTTTTCGACGCTCGGCAGGAACTCCGATTCTAGGCTCGGCGCAGCAGGCGTGGGTGTGTCGGCGCTGCCCAGGCGCATCACGGGCGCGTCCAGCCAGGGGAAACACGTTTCTGAAATCAGCGCGGCGATTTCCGCGCCGGGGCCGTAGGTGCGCTGGGCCTCGGTGAGCACCAGAATGCGATGGGTCCGTCTTGCGATGGATTCGATGGATTCAAGATCCAGCGGCGCCAGCGTCCGCAGATCCAGGACGGCCACGTCCAGATCCGCCACGGCTTCCAGGGCGCGGTGCTGCATGGCGCCGTAGGTGAGGATGACGGCCCGGGTGCCGTCCTTGCGCAGGGCCGCCCCGCCGAGACGCGCCGTGGGG
>JAJYMZ010000142.1 GCA_021786615.1 Acidobacteriota bacterium | reverse complement strand
GTTGTCGCGGCTGATGCTTCAGCCCTGGGTGCTGGCGGGCCTGGCCTGCTACGCCGTGAGCGTGGTGGTGTGGCTGGGCGCGCTATCGCTGGTGGACGTGAATTACGCGTACCCATTTCTCGCCCTTGGCTTCATCGCCAATGCGCTGCTGGCCCGGGCCTTCCTGGCGGAAGTGATCCCGCCCATGCGCTGGGTGGCCCTGGCCATCATTGTTCTCGGCGTGGGCCTGCAGGCCTGGAGCGGCAGGGGTAATTGAATGGTTATTGCCATATTGATTTAATGTTCTTGTCATATAGACTGGCTTCTTGATCTCCCGGGAGCCTGCTTGCATCGTCTGCCCATCCCCACAACTCGGTATCCGATAGCGGCTGTGACAGCCCTCCTCCTGGGAGCCTGCCTTTCCGCTCAAACCACCGGTTCGCTGCGCGTGCTGGTGAAGGACGCGAAGGGCAGGCCTGCGGTGGGCGCGCGCCTGAGCCTGGAATCCATGGACCGGGGCGAGACACGGATCCTGGTGACGGATGTGGAGGGCGTGGCGGGCACCTCGGGCCTGATTCCTGGCCGTTATCGTCTGGATGGGAAGGAGCTGCTGCTCCGCCCCGATGAACGGATCGTGGTGGCCGTTCGCATCAGTGAGGCCCAGGCCACGGTGGCGGTGGAGGCTTCCCCGTTGCTGGCGGAAACCAGCTCCGTGGGCGTCCAGACGCGCTTCACCCAAGACCAGTTGCAGAGCCTGCCCTTCGCGCCGCATCGCTTCGTGGAGCACAGCTACCTGGCGCCCGGCATCACGCCCAGCGGCAAGCCCGAGCCCGTGGTGTACGGCTCCATGCTGGACGCCAATGCCTTCCTGGTGGACGGCATGAGCACCAATCTCAGCTCCACGGGCCGCTTTGGCATGAACCTGAGCACCGAGATCCTGGAGAGCCAGGTCATCACCACCGGCGGCCACAAAGCGGAGGATGGCTTCGCCGCCGGCGCCGTCTATAACCTCGTGACGCGCAGCGGCGGCAATGATTTCCATGGCGCGCTGTTCGCGAGCCGCATCAACCGAGGCAACAACGCCAAGCCCGAAGCCGGCAAGACCAACACGCCCGAGGAGCGGCCCACGGACGCGTCGGAATTCGGATTTTCCTTCAGCGGGCCGCTCATCAAGGACAGGCTCTTCTTCTTCGGCGCCCTCAACCGCCAATTGCTGGCCCAGGATTTCGAAAATGTGCAGCCCATAGGCACGGCGCCCCATCGGCGGATCCAATCCGAGGACCGGAACTATCGCTTCCTGAAACTCTCCTGGATCATCAACGAGAATCATCGGCTGGACCTGAGCTGGTTTGGGGATCCCGTCACGCAATACAACTTCGAGCTGGCCGGGGACAGCTCCGTGAAGGATTTCCAGCAGGCCAACCGAACCCGGGGCGGCAACAGTTTCCTGGTGAAGCACGTGGGGCTGCTGGGCGGCAATCTCGCGTGGGAAAACACCATCGGATTGCACCAGACAGCTTTCCAGTGGTCCCCGGCCACCCCCGAGGCCGGGCCATTCCGGGGCCAGCTGGATGCCGCGGGCGATGAGTCCTTTGGCCGCAGCCCTGAGGACCGCCTGGAGCGCATGAGGAACCTGACCTTGAAGAGCGAACTCACCTGGTACTTCGGTGAGCATGTGGTCAAAGGCGGATTCCAGGCTCTGGGCTCCGAATTCACTAGGCGCTACCTGAGGCCTTCAGGCGGCATTTCGTACCTGGACCGAGCCGCGGGCGCCGCGGGCCCCAGCGCTGGGGACATCGCCGCCATCCGCGCGGGTCTGATCTCCAATGGCGGGAATGATTTCGGCTACGCCAACGGGGACAGCCTGGTGACGCCGAGTCCCGTGTCGGGCCAGCTGGCGGGGGGCGTGGCCAGCTATCTCTACACCCGCACCCTCAGCGACCTCAATGACTACGGCAATCCCCTGAAAGCCAGGACCCTCGGTCTCTACACTCAGGACGACTATCATCTGGACGCCAACTGGACTTTCAACCTGGGCCTGCGCGTGGACAAAGCCAGCGCGGACGGTGAGGATGGCCGCGAACTCTACCGCCAGACCCTGCTCAGCCCGCGCCTAGGCCTGTCCTGGAATCCCGATGGCAGTGGACACACCCGGCTGTTCGCCTACTTCGGCCGCATCTTCAGCCCGCCTTCGCCGGGCGCGCTGCGCCCCGCGGGCGCCACCTCCGATGGACCGTCCACCACGCAGCAGGTCTGGGTGCCTTCCCAGTCAGCCTGGAAGACCTATGCCTCGGCGGGTGTCGTGGTACCCAAGACGCTTGAAGTGCAGCCAGGTCTGAAGGCCCCCTCCACCAACCTGATCCAAGTGGGCGCCCAGCGCGTCCAGAACCTTGGCTCCTTCCTGGGCGAATGGTCTTTGGATGTGCTCTACACGCGCAAGTCCATGAGGGATCTCGTGGACACCTACAACCCATCCTGGGGTTACTTGGCCCCCGCTGATCTCGGCCTTTCAGCCTTCACGCCCGGCGTGCGTGTCATCGGCAATCTGCCGGGCTTGAAGCGCGATTACGATGGCGTGGACTTGGTGGCGGAACATGCTTTCCAGGGTGGGCACTGGATGCGGTTCAGCTATACGGACGCGCGCCTGAAGGGCAATTCCGAAGTGGGCAACGTGGCCAGCAGCTCGCCCTCCAACACGGGTTTTGCCCGCATTCCGGGCCTCGCGGAAGACTACCGCCAGGGCCGGTACGACGGCCCCCTCAACGAAGATGTCCGCCACAATTTCAAGGCCTATGGCCTGGCGAAGCTGCCCTTCAATCTGGAGCTTTCAGGTGCTTTCAGCATCCGCTCGGGACTTCATTTCGCGAACTTGGCCAGGGTTTCGGGAAACACGGTCCTGGCCCCCGGTGAAACCCGCGGAAGCCGCGAACTGCCCTGGGCCCGCAGCTTCGACATCACCTTCGCCTGGCGCAGGAAGATCCAGGGCGTGGATTTGCGCCTGGGGGTGGACGTCCTGAATCTCACCAACGCCCAACCCTTGAGCGCCACGAACAACCTGTCCCAGAAGCCCGGCAACTATCAGCAAGGCCGGGTGATGCAATTCAGCGCCAGGGCGGCGTTTTAGCGACTCGCGGAAAACGGGGCGGGAGGGTCCCGCCCCATTTGATCCGCCACCTTCTTTTCAAGCCTGGGGCTTTTTCATCTGCT
>JAJYMZ010000030.1 GCA_021786615.1 Acidobacteriota bacterium | reverse complement strand
CGGACAGGCTGGCCCTGCTGCTGGCCGTCTTGCAGTCGCTCCAGCTCGAGCCTGTTTTGCGCGCAAGGCTGGACCCCTTCCGGCGAGGCCCCGCCTGGGCCATGAATGATGTGCTCGGCGCCACCGCCGCCCACCGCGCGAGGACCTGGGCGCCTTGGGCATTTCAACAAGCCCTGCCCCTCTTTCCCACCGCCTGGATGGCCGCGCTGTGGGGCGAAGCGACCCTGCGCCTGCTGGGCCTGGGCCCAGGGCCTCAGCAGGATTCCCTGGGCCTGTTGCTCAACGAGGAACTGCCCCGGCTATCCACGGATGGAACCGCCCTGGGCATCGCTTCGCTGGCGCTGGTTTTGGCTCTAGCATGGTTGTCCACGCGCACCGTCAAGGAGTCCACATGAGCGAACTCATCGGAAAAAAGATCCCCCATTTCTCTCTTCTCGATGATCAAGGCAACACCCTCACCCAAAAAGATTTCGTGGGGAAATGGACCGTGCTGTACGCCTATCCCAAGGATTCCACGCCCGGCTGTACCACCGAGGCCTGCGATTTCCGGGATAACTGGAATCGCGTGAAGGCACTCGGAGCGCAGGTCTACGGGATTTCCAGGGACAACCAGAAGAGCCATCAGACCTTCATCGCCAAACAGGATCTGCCCTTCCGTCTGCTGAGCGATCCTGAGAAATCCCTGCTCCTCCCCCTTGGCGCCTTCGGGAAAAAAACAATGTACGGCAAGGAAATGGACGGCATCATCCGCTCGACATTCCTCATGGACCCCCAGGGCGTCATCCGCCAGGTCTGGCCGAAAGTCAGCGTGAAGGGGCACGTAGAGGAAGTGCTGAAAACGCTGAAGGAGCTGCAGAGCTGAGTCTGTGCTTGGAGTCCCAGCGACTCAATTCTTCCATTGCGGTGTGTTGGAACAGCAGCTGTGAAAGGCTGTTCCGGCTGTCCAGCCAGGGCCGGTCCGCATTGAGGAAGGCCACGCGCGCGGATCCTTCGGACTCGCCACGGTAGATCCTGGGCCCAAAACCCGCCACGGCACTTTGCAGGATGATGGGAGTATTCAGCAGCGCGGTGTCGCGGGTCAGCACGATGTATTTGCTGCTCCGATGCCAAGGATTCTGGCCCCCGGGAAGTTCCGGATCAAAGAGGTAGGCGCCATAGAGATTCAGCGCCTTGGCGCTGTCCAGGGCGATGCGGTCCACAGGCAGGGGATTGCTCACGTGCAGCACCAGCAAACCGTCCGGGGCCAAGTGCCGGAGATAGGTCTGAAAGGCCTCCACCGTCAGCAGGTGCCAGGGGACCGAGTCGCCGGCAAAGGCGTCTATCAGCAGCACGTCGAACCCTCGCGCCTTGCCTTGCCGCAATTCCTGCTCGAGACAAACACGCCCATCACCCTCCACGACTTCCACCGAGGCATCCGCGTTCTTCAGCAGGGGTATGAGTTCCGATTTGGGCCCCGCGATGGCGATGTCCAGGGGATTGATCTCATAGAAAACGTAATGGTCGCCCTTGCGCCCATAATCCACCACGGAACCCACGCCGAGCCCCACCACGCCGACCTTCAATCGCTGTTTGCGCCCCATTTCCATGGAGAGAATCCTGCCAATGCCAGAAGTTGGCGTGTAGTAGGCGAGCGGAACTCTTGGCTGGTGGAAATCAACGAACCCGTGGACGGTCTTGAGGTTGGTCAGTACCAATAAATTTCCGATGCGCTTGACATGGAGGATGCCATAGAAATTCCGCAGGCGCGTGTCCTTGCCACTGCCTTCATCCCACAACGACGAACCGCCCGCCACGACGCATGCCAAGGTGGCCACCGTGACGAGGGCACGCTTCATGCCGCTGAGCCCGCGCACGGACAAAATGCCAACGGCCGCAACGCCCAGCATGGCGTAACCCAGCTCGTAAAGACTGTTGAAGGCCAAGGGGGCCACTAGAGCCACGAATAGCCCGCCCAGCACGCCCCCCGTCGCGATGAGCAGGTAAAAACGCGTCAGCCCAGGAGACATGGGCCGTGATTCAAACAGGAATCCATGGCACACCGTGCAGCCCGCGAAGGTGGTGATGGAGCCCCCGAGCAAGAGCACCAGGACGTGATGGTTCGAGGCCGGCCGCGACAGGATGGACAGGAAGGCCGCGGCTGCGAACAGCCCCAGCCACACCACGGGCCACCAACCCCGGCTCAGCTTCCATTTCGCGTCAAAGACCAGGATGAAAGTACCGAGGTACAACATCAGTGGAAGGATCCAGAGGAGTGGAATGGCGGCGATCTCCATGGTCATCTTGTTGGTGATGGCCATGAGGATCATGGAGCCCACCGCCGAAGCCAGGACCCACAACCATGGCGTGAGGAGACTCGCCGGCTGGGCGCTGGCAACGGAGGGCTGCCCGTGGCCCATCGCCGCCGTGGCGCCATCCAAAGCGGACTCGGCAGCCGGCTCTGCCGGAGAGAGATCTTCAATCGGTCTTCCCGAGTGGAGAGCCCAAATTCCCAAGGTGAACACCAGCAGGAGCAGGAAGATCAGGATGCCTTGAGCCGGCGTGCTGAGCAGGGGTTCTGCCCCAAAAGGATAAGCCAGCAGTCCCCCCAGAGAGCCCGCGTTGGACCAAGCGTAGAGGCGATAGGGCGTTCGTCCCCCGTGGCTCCGGGCGAACCATGATTGCACCAGGGGCGAGGTGGCCGCTAGGACGACCATGGGCAATCCCGCCGTCCTGGCAAGGGCCCACAGCAGGGTCGCGACCCCCTCCCCAGGCTCAGGCAGGACGTCTGCAATCAGGGGATTCCCGTGGCGGAGCCAGGCCCAGCCCATCAGAGCCAGGGTCGCCCACAAGAGCGAAATATGCCACCTGGACTGGCGCCGGGATTCCATGCGCTGGCTCAGGACATGGGCGTAGGCATAGCCCCCCAGCAGCACCACCTGGAAGAACAACATGCAGACGATCCACACGCTGGCGCCGCCCCCGAAGCGCGGCGTGAGCACCTTGCCCAGGAACGGTTCGAATAGAAAAAGGATGAAAGCGCCCAGGAAGGAAAGCAATCCGTAGATCATTCGATTCCTTTTCCTGAGGCCGAGGCCTCATGGGCGGGTCCCCCGACCATGAGGCGGGGGGTCCGGGGGGGACGTAGTGAGCGAAGCGAGCAGGAAACCACGCATGCGTGGTTTCCCCCCGGATACATATCAGAGGCCAAAA
>JAJYMZ010000245.1:7006-18139 GCA_021786615.1 Acidobacteriota bacterium | reverse complement strand
CAGTTCGTCTTTCTTCAAGGAAAGGGTGTGGGGAATGCCCTGGTTCCAAGAAACGGTCAGGGGCGTGGTGCCCCGCTGCTCCGCGTCCAGGGTCACGGTGGCGCCGGAAGGCTCGGATCGCAGGGTTACCGCTTTCACGATGGGCTTCAGCTTGGGCTCTGGCTTGTCCCCTGCCTTGAACTCGAATTCCGCGGGCTCGAACCCCTTGTGCTCGATGCGCACCTTGTCCCCGGGCTTGAGAGGCAACGGAACGGGAGTTTCGCCTTCCGCTTTTTGGCCGTTGACGAACACAGCCGCCTTGATGGGATCTGAACTCACCACGACCCGCATGCCGCCCTTCAGCACGAACCAGCCGCTCACCCCCAGCGCGCCCAGGACCAGAATGCTCGCCGCTGCCAGACCGCCTTTGTTCCTGCGCCGCGCCACCAGGATCGAGGGCGAGGAGGGTTCCATCACGGTTTCGTCGCCGGCGCGGGAGAGAATGGGCGGGATGGGCACCTCCCCGCCCATGTTCATGATGCCCAGCAGCTCCTGGCGCTCGGCCTTTTCGATTTCCGTGGTGGCATCCATCAAGTCTTTGACGAAGGCGCCGCAGGTGGGATAGCGGTCCCCGGGCTTCTTGGCCAGGGCGCGGAAGAAGATGCGCTGCCAACTCCCCGGCAGGATGCCCAGGACCGGCGGCTGCACTTCCACCGGGGGCTCGTTGACGATGCGGTAGAGAATCGTGTTGATGGAATTGCCGGGAAAGGGCGAAACGCCCGAGAGCATTTCGAAGACCAGCACCGCGAAGCTGAATTGGTCCGAATGTCCGTCCACGGTGCCTTCGCGGATCTGCTCGGGGCTCGCGTAACTGGGCGTGCCCAGGAAGGTGCCGGTCTGGGTGAGGCTGGCGTCCTCCCGCTTGGCGATGCCGAAGTCCATGAGTTTCGGGCGGCCTTCAGCCGTGATCATCACATTGCCGGGCTTGACATCCCGGTGCACGATGCCCGCCTTGTGGGCGTGATCCAGGGCCTCGGCCACGCCCGCGGCGATCCTCAATTTGTCGCGGATGGGCAAAGGAGATCCGGACTTGATGATGTGGTCCAGGGGCTCACCGGCCACGTACTCCATGGCCAGGAAGGGGCCCAAGTCGCTTTCGCCCACATCGTAGATGGCGACGATGCCTGGATGGTTCAGCAGGCCGGAGATCTCCGCCTCCCGCTGGAACCGCAGCATGTATTCCTGCCGGTCCGCGTCGCTGCGCATGGCATCCAGTTTCACGACCTTGACCGCCACCTTGCGCTTGATGCGCGGGTCCTCGGCGAGGTAGACGCAGCCCATGGCTCCAGAACCCAGGAGCCGCTGGATGACGTAGCGGCCGATGGCTGAAGGCAGTGGGTTCTGGGGTCCGTCCATGGTCACCTTGAAGAGTGGATTCGAAAATCCTACCGAAACCAGCCGGGTTCCGCTTGATAAAACCCGATAAAAACTTTTGATTTACCACGATTTCCTGCCAAAATAAGGCCTTCTTGTACGCCATTTCAACCCGATTCCGGAAAGGGCCGAGCCGATCATGGAAGTACTGAAGTCCACCATCCTGGTCACCTACTTCTCGATTCTCACCATCCTGAGCATCTACGGCGCTCATCGCCTGTGGATGCTGCTGCTCTATTACCGCCACAAGAAAGAAGTGCCCCAGCCCAAGGGCGACGCCAATTATCTGCCGATGGTGACGGTGCAGCTGGCCATCTTCAATGAGATGAACGTGGTGGAGCGCCTGGTGGACTACGTCACCGCCATGGATTGGCCCAAGGAAAAGCTGGAAATCCAGCTGCTGGACGATTCCACGGATGAAACGGTGCACGTGGCCGAAGCAGTTTGCGATAAGTACAAGATGCTGGGGTTTGACATCCAGTACATCCACCGCACGGACCGCACGGGTTACAAGGCCGGTGCCCTTGCCAATGGCTTGAAGACCGCCAAGGGTGAGGTGGTCGCCATGTTCGACGCGGACTTCCTGCCCACTGAGGATTTCCTGCGTCAGGCCGTCCCCCACTTCGCCGATGGGAAAGTGGCCTTCGTGCAGGGCTGCTGGGCCCATATGAACCGCGAATTCAGCCTGCTCACCCAGGTCCAAGGCATCCTGCTGGATGGCCACTTCGTGTTCGAGCACACGGCCCGCCATCGCTCCAACGCCTTCTTCAATTTCTCCGGCACCGCGGGCATGTGGCGCGTCGCCGCCATCGCTGACGCAGGCGGCTGGCAGAACGACACCATCACCGAGGACGCCGACTTGAGCTACCGCGCCCAGCTCAAAGGATGGAAGGGAGTCTATCTCAAGGATCTCGTGGTTCCCGCCGAGCTGCCCGTGGACGTGAATGCCTTCAAGAGCCAGCAGCACCGCTGGGCCAAGGGCAACGCGCAGGTCATCCGCAAGCTCATGAAGACCATCTGGATGAGCAAGGAGAGCCTGCACACCAAGCTGGAGTGCTGGTTCCATCTCACCGCCAACTGCAACTACCTGCTGATGGTCATCCTCGCGGTGATCATGGTGCCCTGCATGATCCTGCGGGCTGGGACGCCCTGGTACGTGCTGCTGGCCACGGACGGGCCCTTCTTCTTGCTGAACGCCGTGAGCGTCGGGCTCTATTTCGGCCTGTCCCAGAAGGAGCTCACCGACAATGCAGGCTGGCGGACGCGCCTGAAATACATCCCCGCTTTGATGAGCCTGGGCATCGGCCTGGCCCTGAATCAATCCAAGGCGGTGCTGGAAGGTTTCTTCACCGACGACAAGGAATTCAAGCGCACGCCGAAACTGGGCATGGACGCGGATGGCAAGGCCATGAGCAAGCGGGCCTACAAGGTCCCCAAGAGCCTGGTGACTTTCCTGGAAGCCGGCTTCGCGGTGTACTACCTGGCGGCCGTCATCTTCTCCATCGCCATCCGCAAGTGGGCCTCGGTGCCCTTCCTGCTGCTCTTCTTCAACGGTTTCGCCTACATGAGCCTGTTCTCCCTGATGGATGTGCAACTCTTCCGGCGGCTGGCCATGGAAGAACTGGAAGACGAGGACAAGGCTTCCTCCCTCATTCAATAAGTGCTGGATTTCCACTGCCATTCCCTCTTCTCGGACGGCACCGACGCCCCGGAGGAACTGGCTCGCATGGGGCAGGAAGCTGGTCTCGATGCCCTGGCGCTCACGGATCACGACACACTGGAAGGCCTGCCCCGATTCCTGGCGGAGCAGCCCAATGTGAAAACGAGATTGGTCCCAGGCATCGAGCTGAGCTGCCGTTTTCTGGGGCGCTCCCTGCATGTGCTGGGGCTCTTCGTGAACCCCGGAGACCAGACCTTCCAGCATCGTCTGGTGGGCCTGCGCCAGCGCCGCGATGATCGCAATCTGCGCATGGTGGACAAACTGCGAACCATGGGGCTTCCTATCACTTGGGAACTGGTCCAGGCCCAGGCGCCCACGGCCCTGGTGGCGCGCCCGCATTTCGCCAAGGCCCTGGTGGCTTGCGGAGCGGCCAGTTCCGCTCCCGAAGCATTTCTGCGTTACGTGGGCGACCATGCGCCGGGATACGTGGAGCGGGAAGAGCTGGAACCGGCCGAGGCCATCCGCTGGATATGGGAAGCCCAGGGCGTGCCCCTGGTGGCTCATCCCGGGCGGTTCGGGCGGGGTTTCATCTGGGACGAGGCCATGGCAGTGCTTCAAAGCATCGGCATGGCAGGTTTCGAAGCCTTTTATGGCGACTACAGCCCTTCAGAGCAGACCTACTTCAATGCCCTGGCGGCGCGGCTGGGCATGGCGCGGAGCGGCGGCAGCGACTACCACGGAGCCAACAAACCAGGCCTGAAACTGGGCGTGGGATGGGGTGGCCTCAAGGTCCCGGGTGAACTCCTGGCGGAATTGGAAAAGGTACGGCAAAAGGGAGTTTGAACGCGAACTTGGCGAACCTTGCTAAGATCGAGCTGAGGATTCCCATGGCTCAGAAAATTCTGCTGGTCGAGGACGACCCGATCAACGTCAAGTTCATCGAGGTAGTGCTGACCCGCATGGGTGGTTATGAAGTCATCGTGAGCGAGGACGTCGAGGAAATTCTGGCCCTGGCCAAGAGCGGCACCCTGGCGGGAATCATCATGGACATCAGCCTCGCCCGCAGCAGCTACCAGGGCAAGAAAGTGGATGGCCTCTTCATCACCAAGCTCATCAAGGCGGACCCCGAATCCGCCAAGATTCCCGTCCTGATGGCCACCGCCCACGCCATGTACGGCGACCGGGAGAAGTTCCTGGCGGAAACCGGCGCCGAGGGCTATCTCTCCAAGCCCATCCATGATCCCGACGCCTTTCTCCGGGAAGTGCAAAGCGTGGTCAAGAAGCCGTGAGAAAGCCCTTTCAGGGCGCATCGCGCAAGGGCTTTCCGCCGCCTCCCCGGGCAGCCCAGATTCATCCTCGCGGGCCGAACCAGGCTCAGAACATTGCTGCCTTCCGGCTGCTCATCGAATACGATGGCGGCCGCTTCGCCGGGTGGCAGAAGCAGGGTCCAAAACAGACTGCGGCGGGTGTCCGCACGGTGGCGGGCATCATCGAGAAGATTCTTCACGATGCGGGACATGAAACACTGGTTTTGATGGGCTCGGGCCGCACGGATGCAGGGGTCCACGCCCTGGGGCAAGTCGCCCACCTGCACCTGGCTGCCAAGCACGCGCCAAAGGCGCACGAATTGCAACGACTCTTCAATGACGCCCTGCCCCACGATCTCGCGGTGCGCGAGGTGCGCGTCTGTTCCGCGGCCTTCCATGCCCGCCACGACGCAATGGAGCGCAGCTACCTCTACCAGCTGAGCTGTCGGCGCAGCGCTTTCGCCAAGCCCTACGTCTGGTGGGTGAAGCGCCCCCTGGACCTGCGGGCGCTCAAAGCCGCCTGGGGGGCCTTCCAGGGCAACCACGAGTTCACCGCGTTCGCGGACCTGGAAGCGGGAGAAGACCCGCGCGTGCAGGTTCGCGCTTGCGAGGTGGCCGAATCCGGTTCGCTCATCCTGTTGCGCGTCACCGCCACCCATTTCCTCCGCAGCCAGGTGCGCCGCATGGTGGGCGCCACGGTTTTCTGCGGGCTGGGCGATGGTGATCCCGCCCGCATTCTGGAAGATTTAAAGTCGCCCACTGAAGCCGCGAATCTTCACTGGGGCAAGCTCGCCGCGCCAGCCGCGGGGCTATTTCTGGAGCGCGTGCGCTACAGCGGCGATCCCGAGACCGGGGTGCTGAATCCGATCATTCCGGTTCATTAAAGATAAAAACACTCGCAGAGGGGCGCGGAGGAGACGGAGAGTACAGAGGAAAAACCATTCTTGAACCATTCTTATCTCCGCGAACCTCTGCTTTCTCCGCTTGCCTCTGCGAGTGTTTTAATGGCGCGAGCAGCTCCCTACCAAGGAATCATCCATGACCATAACCCGCGACGAAGCCTGGCAACTGCTTTGCGATTGGACGCCTTCAGAAAAGCTCCGGGTCCATGCCCGCGCCGTGGAACTGGTGATGCGGGATCTCGCCACCAAGCTCGGCGAGGACGTTGAGCTATTTGGCGTCGCGGGCCTGCTGCACGATGCGGACTACGACCAGTGGCCCGAGGAGCACCCCAGGCGCATCGTGGCCTGGCTGAGCGGGCGCGGGGAAAGCGCCCTGGCCCACGCCATCAGCGCGCATTTCACCAAGTGGGGCGTGAGTTATGATTCCCTGCTGGACAAAGCGCTGCTGGCTTCCGATGAGATCACCGGCTTTTGCATGGCCTGCGCGCTGGTGCGGCCCACCCGCACAGAGGGGCTGGAACCCCGATCAGTGAAGAAAAAACTGAAGGACAAGGCTTTCGCCGCCGGTGTGGACCGCCACGAGGTCGCCGAGGGCTTCCGCATGCTCATGGAGGAAGTGGGCGGCACCGAAGAGGAGCACCTCGCCCGCATCATCGCCGTGTTGCACCTGAACCGGGCGGAGCTGGGACTGTCATGAACGAGGGGGACCGCCCGGTCACTACGCTCCCTCTGCGTCCCCCTCGTGCTCCCCACGTGGTGTCCGGGCAAAGCCCGGCCACCGCGTCTGATGCCCCCTAGCTGAGGCCGGGTAAACTGGAGCCTGGAGTGAAAATAATGGCCGACCCACAACAACGTTCCTTACTCTCCTCGGCAAACGCGGTCTGGGACCGCAGTGGCAGCGACACGCTGTCCCGCCGAGCTTTCCTCGGCCTCATCGGCGGGCTCACCTTCTACGGCCTGGCCCTCAACGCCGTGCTGGCCACCTGGGCCATGCAAGTCCATTTCCAGCCCGGACTCATCCTGATGCTGGTGTTGGCCATCGGTCTTCCCTTGGCCGGCATCTTCATCGCCAGCCGTGCCCGATCGGTGCCCGTAGCCCTTCTCGGCTACCACCTGCTGCTGGTCCCCATGGGCCTGATCCTGGGGCCGATCCTCTCGGTCTACATCAACATCGGCGGCATGGCGATTGTGACCCGGGCCCTGATGCTCACGGGCTGCACGGTGGGCGTGATGACGCTGCTGGGCCTCAGCTATCCCAACATTTTTGCGAAGCTGGGCGGTGTCCTCTTCGCCTCGCTGATGGCGCTCGTAGTGCTGCGCCTGGTCTCCTTTTTCGTTCCGGCGCTGGCCGCCGCGGGCTGGATAGATTGGCTGGCGGCGGGCATCTTCACGCTCTACATCGGCTACGACTGCCACCGTGCCATGGCCATTCCCGCCACGGGCCGCAATTCCGTGGACGTGGCCATCAGCCTCTACCTGGACATCTACAATCTCTTCCTGACCATCCTGCGATTGCTCAGCCGAAGGGATTAAAATCATTCCGCCGGCGCGGCCACACCTGCCCTTTTCGCGGTGAGCAGCGCGATGCCGAACAGGATCGCGCCCACCACGATGCTGCTGTCGGCGAGGTTGAAGTACCAGTAGTGCCAGGTGCCGAACACGAAATCCAGGAAGTCCACGACGTGGCCGTGGAGGATGCGGTCCAGGCCATTGCCGCAGGCGCCCCCGAGGATCATCCCCAAGGCCACGCGCTCCAGTTTGGGAGTCGCATCGGCCAGGAACAGGCGGCCGAAATAAACCAGCGCCGCAATGCCCGCCAAACTGAAGAGTCCTACCCGCAGCCACTCCGGGGCCGTGTGCAGCGTGCCGAAAATGGCGCCCTTGTTGAATCCGAGGGTCAGGCTGAAGAACCCCTCGATGACCGGTTTGGAATCACCAGGGAAGCGGAGGATGCTGAGGATCCAGGTTTTCGACGCGAAATCAGCGGCCAGCACGCCGAGGGGCAGCAGGAGCCAGGGCAGACGCTTCATGCGGTCTCCGGATCAGAATCTTTCACTACATCCCAGCAGCGGTCGCAGAGATCCCCATCCGCGCCCTGCCCATGCCCACCCTTGTGATTCCAGCAGCGGGGGCATTTGGTGCCTGGATGGGCCGTGACTTCCACATTCAACTCGGCCGAGTCGAAAAACTCGAAACCAGAGACCACGAAGCAATCCTCCAGGGTTTCCCCCAGGCTCTTCAATTCCAGCTGGACCGATTCGGGAAGGCCGATGCGCACAGCGGCATCCAGACTGGTGCCGATGGTCTTGGCGGCGCGATGGGGTTCCATGGCCCCCTGCAAGGCCTCCCGCACGGTCCAAAGCGCCCGCCAGGCCTCACTTTCAGGCTCGGCGGCGGCATCGGGGAAGCGTTGCTCGAAGACTGATCCGAGAGTGCCGGGCAGAAACTCCCACACCTCATCGGCGGTGAAGCTCAGCACCGGCGCAAGCAGGACGGCCAAACCTTCGGCCAGCTTGAAACAGAGCGTGCGGCAACTGCGGCGGCGCGGCGAATCCAGCGCATCGCAATAAAGACGGTCCTTGATGATCTCGAAGTAGCGGCCGCTCAGCTCCAGCTGGCAGAACCCATGCAACGCCTGGGTGGCGCGATGGAAATCGAACTGCTCGAAAGCATCGCGGACCTCGACGCAGAGCCGGCCGAAGGATCTCCAGATCCAGGCATCCAGCGCGGACCATTCCCGCTCAGGCGCCAGGTCCCTGGCGGGATCGAATCCGTCCAGCGCCCCCAGCAGGAAGCGCAGCGTGTTGCGGATCTTCCGGTAGGCATCGGCGCTGCGATCCAGGATTTCCTTGCCGATGCGCACGTCCTCGTTGTAGTCCACGCTGCAGGCCCAGAGCCGCAGGATATCAGCGCCCAGCGTCTTCATCACATCATCAGGGGAAACCGTGTTGCCTAGGCTCTTGGACATTTTCTGGCCTTTCCCATCCATCACGAACCCGTGAGTGACCACGGTCTGGTAGGGCTTCTTGCCGCTGGCGGCCAGGTTGAACAGCAGCGAGGAGTGGAACCAGCCACGATGCTGGTCAGAGCCTTCCAGGTAGATGAAGTTGCCGTAGTCGGCCCTGGACAGCTCGGAGTGCGTGTCGCAAACCACGCCCGCGCTCACGCCGGAATCAATCCACACGTCCAGGATGTCCGTCTCTTTCAGGTACTGGCTGGCTTCAATGTCGAGGCCCGCCACCAGGTCATCCACAGTGATATCAGACCAGGCTTCGATGCCCTTTTCTTCGATGGCGGCGGCTGCGCGCTGGAAGAATTCAGGGCGCACGAGGGGCTCACCGGTTTCGACATGGCGCAACACCGTGATGGGCGTTCCCCAGGCCCGCTGGCGTGAGATACACCAGTCCGGGCGCCCATCAATCATGGCGTAGATGCGGTTGCGGCCCGCGGCGGGCACCCAGGTGGTGCTGTCCACGCCTTCCAGCCCCAGCTCACGCAAGCTCTTGCCGGAACCGGATAGCTTGTCGTCCATGGTGATGAACCATTGTTCCGTGGCACGGAACAAAATCGGCGTCTTGGTGCGCCAGCAGTGGGGATAGCTGTGGACCAAGGAATCCAGGTGCAGCAGCGCCCCGACTGTCTTCAGTTTTTCAACGACGATGGGATTGGTATCGAAGATATTCCTGCCGGCCAGGTCTTCGTCGTTCACCGCTTCAACGAACTTCCCATCGGGGCCCACGTACTGGAAAAGCCCCAGGTGGCTGGCGATGGCGAAATCGTCCACACCGTGGTCCGGTGCCGTGTGCACGATCCCCGTACCGGTATCCGCCGTCACGTGATCGCCCATCAGCACTGGGCTTTCACGATCGATCCAGGGGTGGCGGGACACCAAGGTCTGGAATTCCTTGCCCTTGAAAACGCCTCGCGTATGAAGCGTGAGGCCTAGCTTCTTATTGAAGTCGTCCAGCAGGGGAACGGCCACCACATAGAAGATGTCCTGGTCCCCCAGATGCTCAAAGGCGACTGCGTAGTCGAGGTCGGGATGCATCGCCACGGCCCGGTTGCTTGGCAGTGTCCAGGGAGTGGTGGTCCAGATCGGGAGAAACATCCTGAACGGGCCAGCAGGCGTAATTCCAGAATTTAAAAGAAAGGCCTTGGCCCTTTCCTGAGGCACCTCGAACCGCACATAGATCGCAGGGCTGGTCCTGTCCGCGTACTCCACTTCCGCTTCGGCCAGGGCGGTCCTGGCGCCATAGCTCCAGTGGACCACCTTCAATTTCCGCGTCACCGCCCCGTGTTCAAAAAGTTGAGCCATCTGCCGCACCACCGCGGCCTCGTACTTCGGCGCCATGGTCAAGTAGGGCTCGTCCCAGGCGCCGAGAATGCCCAGGCGCTGGAAGGCAGCGCTCTGGGTGTTCACCCACTTGGCGGCGAAGGCCCGGCACTTCTCCAGGAATTGCGTGCGGCTCAGCTCCCTGCGCTTGGGGCCAAGATCCTTCTCGACCGCGTGCTCGATGGGCAGACCATGGCAATCCCAGCCCGGAACGTAGGGTGATTCGAAACCCTCCAGCCAGCGGGACTTCACGACCACATCTTTCAGGATCTTGTTCAGCGCATGGCCGATATGGATGGCCCCATTGGCGTAGGGCGGCCCATCATGCAGCACCGCGCGGCCTTTGCCGCTGCCAGCTGCGTTGTCGGCCCGCCGCCGTGCCTCCACGCGCTGGTACACGCCCTCGGTCTTCCATTTCTCGACGCGCCTGGGTTCCCGCTGCGGGAGGTCCGCCTTCATGGGAAAGGCCGTCTTGGGCAGATAGACCTTGTACTTCTTTTTCTCGACTGAAGCATCGCTCATCGTCCGCCCTCGTGCGTCTGCGAAGCGCACCCAAGCGCTTCGGATCTAATCCTCTAGTTGAACATAGCCAGGCCTGGCTGCAAAGGCGGGACTCTGGGCTGAGGGCTGTGGACTATAGGCCCATTGCCCAACGCCCACAGCTCGATTCCCACGGCCCCGCTATTCTGATCCTGTGAGCGACCCATCCCCTTCAGCCCTTCAAAGCTTCGAGCAACTGCTGGCGGCTCCTGAACCGGATTGGGCCCTGGCTCTGGCCCTGCTGCCCGGCATCGAGCAGGAGCGCAGCGCTGAAGCAGCTCAGGGCCTGCTGCGCCATCAACGGATGCCCAAGGGGTCGCAACCATCCACGCTCAAGCAGCTGAAAATCCGTCTCCGCGTCGCGGCAGAGAAAGCGAGGGATCGGCGCAGCGCGGAAACAAGGTTGGATGCAGGACGCGGAATCCTGCGCCTGCGCTTTGGCCGAGGCGAAGCCTTGGCCCCATTGAATCCCGCGCAATTTTTGTCTCAGCTGGCGAAGGTTCTGCAGGCGGCGGATCTGGCCCTGGCGCTGAGCCTGGAACGCTCGCCCAGGCCGCTGGTCACGCTTGGGCATCCTCTGCCGGTGGGACTTACAGGGCGCGCGGAATGGGCCGACGCAGAGCTCAGCCCCATGCCCAATCTGCCTGAAGCCGCGCTCCTGGAACAACTCAACGCAGTGGCATCCACTGGCCTTGTTTTCACGGGCTGCACCGCGCTCCCCGCCTACGCCACGCCCGTCCTGGAACTGTCCTGCCTCGCGCACTGGCGGTGGCCCTGCCCCGCGGAGTTCCAATACGATGCCCGCTCGAAGGTCGCGGCGTTTGAGGCCGCGCCTAGTTTCTGCATCGAAAAGACGGGCAAGGTCGGCGGCCAGAAATCAGTGAAGCAGGTGGAGATCCGCCAGCTTGTGACGGCCCTCTCCTGGAAGGACGGGGACTTGTCCTTCACCATGCGTATCTCGGCCCATGAAGCCCTGAA
>JAJYMZ010000245.1:0-6996 GCA_021786615.1 Acidobacteriota bacterium | reverse complement strand
AATTGCTGGCGGGCATCCTGGGCCTGGAACCCACTGCCATCAAGGGTCTCGAGCGCGTCGCCGTAGAGTTGGCGGAGGATCCGCGCATCCAGCAGGCGGAACGCTTCGAACCGAAGCTACGGAATATCTATGAAGACGCGGTGCTATTGATCGCTGGACCAAACTTGCAGCTCATTGACGAGGACGACGAAGAACCGCTGCATCTGGGGTGAGCCTCGACATCTGCATGTGCATCCTGGCCTTCGGCAACTGGCCTGCTCTGCAGAACCGGGGCTGATTCGGGCTTACCTCCCCAACCACCTGGTGCCTTTGGGAGGCGTGAACCGGAAGGTTCCGGCTGGAAAGTCTTTGGCAGGCACCTTGGCATCCAGCAATTCCAGGACCTGGCTGGCACCTGATGCATCGGTCCAGGCCAGCCGTCTGGGCAGGTTCCCGGCACCCTGGATTTGAATTTCCGGAAGGCTCTGGTTCAGAGGTTTCAGGCGCACCTGGCCTTTGCCGGAAGCCTCGATGGCATAGGTCCTGCCCAGTTTTGATGGATCCGTGAGCAGGCGCAGCAAGGGGGTTTCCAAGGAGGCGGCCACCAAATCCATGCGCTGCGCGGTGCGCGTATCCGGATCGTATTGGATCAGGGATTGGCCATCGGCCACGAGTTCCAGCCCATCTTCGTAGATCACATGAAGACGGCCGGATTTCGCCAGGCGGACGCTGCCCTTCCGTTTCAGTTTTCCGAAAACCGCGCTCTCGGAAGTCTGGAGGAATGCGGCCTGGACACGGGGCACGCTCAGGAATGCCTCCCACCAGGGCGGCAATCCGGCAGCAGTGGCAATGATCGAAGCCAGGCAGATGGAAATCGCGAGTCCATGTGTGGGCCGTTGCCGCAAAATAAACTTGTGAATTCGATGGCGCACCGGATCAGGGACGCCGGAGTTCAACACTGAGCTTGGCCGCAACTCCCTTGGAGGGGGCCGGACGCTTGAGGGTTCCCTCCCCCAGGACCTGGCCCTTTTGCTTCACGGTGACCACCACTTCCACTTCGCCGGAATCCATGTCCCCTGGCAGATCCACGCGCACCACCGAGGGTGTTCCCAGTTTGCCCACCATGGTGAGTTCGCCCAACAGCGAGTTGATGGCATCTTTGGGGTTGGGTGCTTTTGGGGAAGGTGCCGAAAATTTGATCGGAGCCAAGGATAGAGTGTGTTTCTTGGGCTCAGGAAGGGGCTGGGTCGGGGGCAGCAGCGGCGCCTGCGGATGGGCGTGGACCGCAGGAGGGGGCGGAACAGGCGCGACGGGGGGCGCTGGCTTGATTTCCGTGATATCCATGGCTGAGGGTTCGGTAGGCTTGGCCGCGCTGGGCAGGTCCGCCACGTCCTCGTCCGGTAACGGATGAGCGCCCAGATCGCGATGCTCCTTCATGGCTTCCACCGGCCTCGTATCCAGCGGGTTTTCATCCTGGAAAACGGGCGTCAGCGGCGGGAAGGATGGAGGCGTGATCGTCTGAGGCGTGAGGGAGGGTGCTGAAGGCGTGGGCACAGGCTTGTAGCCGGTATCCTCATCCAGCATGTGCAGGTCGTTGGTCGTCAGCGCGGTGGCGGATGGGAGCGACGGGTCCCGGGTGGAAACGGGCAGGGTATCCGGAACCACGATTTTGACCGGGGGTAGTTTGGCATCCTTGGAAGGGTTCGTGGGAGGCGGCGCCGTGGTCTCGCCCAGTACATGTGTCTTGATGTGGGTGAGGCTCAGCTTGGTGATGCCGCGCAGGGTCTCGAACACACCCGTGCCATCCTGGGCGCAGGACTGGAAACTGGGCAATCCCTTGGGATTCAATTCCTTTTCCAGTTGTTCCACCGGGACGATGTTCTTCAGATCCCGCTTGTTCCACTGGAACACCGTGGGGATGTCGCCCAGATTGAGGCCCAGCTCCTTGAGGTTTTCTTCCAGGTTCTGCAGGCTCTCCTTGCTGGCATCCAGCATGGGAATCTGGCTGTCCACCACGAACACGATGCCATCCACGCCCTTCAGCACCAGCTTCCGGGTGCTGTTGTAGAAGACCTGTCCCGGTACGGTATAAAGCTGCAGTTTGGTCTTGAAGCCGCCCACCATGCCCACATCCATGGGCAGGAGGTCAAAGAATAAGGTTCGATCAGTTTCGGTGTTGAGGCTCACCATCTCACCGCGGGCCTTGGTGGAGGTCTTGCCATAGATGGTGTTGAGATTGGTCGTTTTCCCGCACAAACCTGGACCGTAATAAACGATCTTGGCCGTCATCTGACGGGTGGCGTGATTGAAAAACACCATTGTGGAACCCTCAAGGCTAGAAGACCGAGTGTATCTCGAAGGCTATCAGTCTTCCAGCCAAGCTTGGTTAAATAATGCCGAAATCCGGATTCAGCCGAGACTCTTCACTGCCGCCAGCACTTCGTGGTCGTGGCCCTCAGGTTTTACGTCCCTGAATATCCTGCGGATGACTCCCTGGCGGTCAATGACGAAGGTGACGCGCTTGGCCATGCCCAGGCCGAACATCTTCACACCGTAGGCGTTGATGATGGCCTTGTCCGGGTCCGCAAGGAGGCTGAAGGGAAGGTGGTATTTGGCCGCGAAGGCTTCATGGCTCTTGACGTCATCGCTGCTGACGCCCAGCACCACTGCTCCCGCGGCCTGGAGGGCCACATGTCCGTCCCGGAGGGAGCAGGCTTCCTTGGTGCAGCCCGGAGTGTCGTCCTTGGGATAGAAGTACAGGACGACGATGGATTTTCCCGCGAAGTCCGAGAGCTTGACGGTCTTGCCGTTCTGGTCCTGGGCCTGGATGGCCGGGGCTTTCTGGCCTTCCTTGAGGTCGCTGGAATCAGCCGAGAACAGGGATAGGCACGTGAAGGCCGCGAGACTTGAAATGAGCGAGGAGGTAAGCATTTTCATGAATTCTCCTGGAATAGATGGAGAGTATCTCATGTCTAGAGTGTGAGAGTATTGAGTCTCTTTCTGGATGAAGCCATGGTGCGCATCGCAGTGATTCCCGGCGACGGAATCGGTCCCGAAGTCATGACCGAGACTCTCCCTGTGCTGGAATGGGCCCAGGGCCGCGGCCTGGATCTGGAGTGGGAGCATTTCCCCCATGGCGCGGATCATTTCCTGAGTACGGGGGAGACGCTTTCGGACGAAACATTCATGCGCCTGCGAGATGGCTTTGACGCCCTTCTTTTCGGTGCGGTGGGGGATCCCCGGATTCCCGGTGGCCGCCATGCCGAGGAAATTTTATTGAGACTGCGGAAGGATTTGCACCTGCGTGTGAACCAACGTCCCTGTGTGCCGTTGATGGATTCCCTCGTGCCCTTGAAAGGAGTCGCCGCGGCGGAGATCCATATCGAAGTATTCCGGGAGAACACTGAGGGGCCCTATTGCCTGAAGGGCGAATTCACGGAACAGGGCGCCACGGATTTCGCCATCCATACGGAAACCGCCGTCTCTTGCCTGCTTCGAGCAGCTTTCGAGCGAGCGGAAACACTTGGCGCTCCTTTAACACTGGCTCACAAGGCCAACGTCATGAAGTACGGCCATGGTCTGTGGATGCGCCTCTTCCAGGCGATGCAGCCCGAGTTCCCCGCGGTCCGATCCGGCGCCATGCACGCGGACGCCCTCCTCTGCGCCCTGGCGCAACGGCCCCGGGATTTCGGGGTGATCGCCGCGGACAACTTCATTGGAGATCTCATCAGCGACCTGCTGGCAGCCTTCCAAGGGGGCATGGGCATGGCCGCTTCAGCGAACCTGGCAGTGGCTGGGGATCCTGTTTTTGGAGGCCGGCCCTTTCGCTGCGGAGGATTGTTCGAGCCCGTTCATGGATCGGCCCCGGAAATAGCAGGCATGGGCATCGCGAATCCTGCCGGCGCAATCCTCAGCACGGCCTTGATGCTCCGGCATCTTGGATGGGATGAAGTTGCCCAGGCTGTTGAGCTTTCCGTGCAACAGGCCCTACAGGCTGGCGCGGCTACCCGGGACCTCGGTGGCGTTCTGACGACCGCCGAAATGGGAAGATCATTGAGAACTGGCCTTCATTGACTTCCTGAATGCCTGGAAGCTTTTGTTCAGCAACTGCGCATGACGCCCACGAGCACGCCCTGCAGATTGATGCGGCGGGGGTCGTAGCAGGTGGGCTTGAGATCAGGGTTGTGGGGAATCAGCCAGACGCCCTGCTTATCCTTGCGATACTCCTTGAGGGTGGCTTCCTCGCCATCGATGAGGGCCACCACGCGCTCGCCATTGCGGACCTCAGCCTTGCGTTGCAGCACCACCAAGTCGCCATCCAAAATAGCGTCATCCACCATGGAGTCCCCCCGGACCCGCAGTACGAACAAGTCATCCCGTTCGCGGTGGATGGAATTGGGAACTTCCACGGGAAGGGCCCGAGTCTCGGGAATGAGCGGCGAGCCCGCCGCCACATCGCCGCAGAAAGGCAGGATCCGCGCGGGAATGAGGCGCTGGACCTTGGATGAGCCAGACCGGATTCCACCACTGCCCTCATCCGAATCATCAGCAGCTTCATCCGCATCAAGGATTGAGGGCAATTCCCCCAGGCGCTTGTCACGCATGACGATGTTGTTGCCCTTGCCATGACTGCGCCCCAGGAAGCCCTTGTCAATGAGGTGCTGGACGTGTTTGTGGATGGTGCTCACGGCGCTGGAGCCCACGCCTTTGCCGATCTCCGAAAGGGTCGGACTCCGCCCTTCGGCCTTGACGAAGGAGCGGATGAACTGGAGCACCGCGAGCTGGCGTTTGGTGAGATCGGTGGGTGTCATGGATTCAATTTAGGGAGAAGGCGCCTTCAGGTCAATCCCTTTTTTTTCGTTTTTTTTCTAGAGGCCCGAATCCTCCGGAATCCGTGCTCGGATCAATGAGCCACTCGCCCTATACTGAAACTCTGTTGCTCGCGAGGCGCGCGGCCCTGATCCTTTAGGACCGGTCTAGCCGAGGAGCTTTGATAAGGGGAAAAGGGCCTATGTCCACCGCGCTCGCAAACGCATCGTCTGCCCACGGAACGAAAACGCTCGTGAATGATTTTTCCATCGAGATCGGGACGGTGAACGGCTCGGGTTCCCAGACCGCCAACAGCGTGCTGATGCGCACCATCTTCCAGATGGGCGTGCCCGTCAGCGGGAAAAACCTCTTCCCGAGCAACATCGCGGGCTTGCCCACGTGGTTCCAGATCCGCGCCAACGCGAAAGGCTACGTGGCCCGCAAGGCCACGGTGGACCTGATGATCTGCATGAATCCAGAGACGGCCAAGGAGGACGTCCTCAAGCTGCCGCCGGACGCCCTGGTGATCTACGACGAGCCCCTGAAACTCAACACCCTGCGCGATGATCTCATTTACTACCCCGTGCCGTTCCAGAAACTGGTCACCGCCAGCTGCCCCGAGCCCAAGCTGCACAAGCTCGTGAAGAACATGATCTACGTGGGCGTCGCGGGCCAGATGCTGGGCCTGGACATGGACGAGACCAAGCAGGCCATCACCAAGCAGCTCAAAGGCAAACAGAAGGCCATCGAGATCAACCAGGCCGCCGTGGATGCGGGCTTCGCCTGGGCCGCGGAAAACATGCCCGCGCAAAACCGCCTGAGAGTGGTGGCCGATAACAAGACCGCGGGCAACATCATCATTGACGGCAACGCGGCCTGCGCCCTGGGCGCCATGTTCGCGGGCGTGCAGGTGGTGGGCTGGTACCCCATCACGCCATCCTCATCATTGGTGGAATCCCTCATTGACTATGCCGATGAATACCGCCGCGATGAGAACGGGAAGCTCACCGTCGCCCATGTGCAGATGGAAGATGAACTGGCCTCCGCCGGTGTCGTGTTTGGCGCCGGCTGGGCGGGCGCCCGCGCCATGACCGCCACTTCGGGACCGGGCATCTCCCTCATGAGCGAGTTCATCGGCCTGGGCTATTTCACTGAGATCCCTGGCGTCTTCTTCAACGTGGCGCGCACGGGCCCTTCCACCGGCCTGCCCACGCGCACCATGCAGGGCGATATCGAGCTGTGCGCCAAGTGCAGCCACGGCGACACCCAGTACATCAATCTCTATCCTGGCAACATGAGCGAGTGCTTCGAGTTCGCTTACGAGTCATTCAACCTGGCGGAACGATTCCAGACGCCGATTTTCGTCGTCACGGATCTCGACCTGGGCATGCAGAATTGGATGTCCAAGCCGTTCCCCTACCCCGAAAAGGACTTCGACCGCGGCAAGGTGCTCGGCGAGAAGGAACTGGCCGAGATCAAGGACTGGGGCCGCTACAAGGACGTGGATGGCGATGGCATCCCCTACCGCACGCTACCCGGAACGCCTGGCGGCAAGGGCGCCTACTTCACCCGCGGTTCCGGCCACAATGCCTACGCCCAGTACACCGAGAAGCCCGCGGACTATAAGGACCTCATGGACCGGTTGCGGGCGAAGTACGAGACCGCCAAAGGCCATGTGCCCAAGCCCATCCTGGACGACACCGGCTCCAGGCGTGGCGTGCTGGCCTTCGGTTCCAGCGATCCCGCGGTCATCGAAGCCCGGGACGTGCTGGCGGATTCCTTTAACAAGAAGAGCGACTACCTGCGCCTTCGGGCCCTGCCCTTCACCACGGAAGTGGATGCCTTCATCAAGGTTTCCGATGTCATCTACGTGGTGGAGCAGAACCGCGATGGCCAAATGAAGGCCCTGCTGGTGGAGGCCTACCCCGAAGCGGCCATGAAATTCAAGTCGGTGCTGCACTATGACGGCCTGGCCCTGGACGCGCAAACCATCATTGACCAGATCAACGCCTTCGAGAAATAGGAGACCAGATGACTGCGCAAGCGCCCGCCATCCCCACCAACAAGCTAGGCCTCACCAAGCAGGACTACGTCGGCTCCAAGTCCACGCTTTGCGCAGGCTGCGGCCATGACAGCATCACCGCCCAGCTCATCAACGCCGCTTTCGAAATGAACATCGAAGCCCACAAGGTCGCCAAGAGATCGGAA
>JAJYMZ010000271.1 GCA_021786615.1 Acidobacteriota bacterium | reverse complement strand
ACCACAGCAGACCCGTCCGATTCAGGACTGACCTGGGAATGCCCCGCTTCAAGAATAGCTGGGTCCATTCGATTATTTTGTTGGTTTTCCGGGTTAAACTGTTCGTTGGAGGAACGGGTATGAATCTCAGCATGGAAAAGCTAGGTCCAGCCAGCGATGACAACCGTCTTCCCTGGTCTCCACCCAGATTGAAGAAGGGTGTGATCGGGGTTGAAACAGGAAACCTCTCGGGCACATTTTTCGATGGTGGTGCGCTGAACAAGTTGACAAGCGCCTGATCCTCCCTCGGTCCGGGACTTAGGTCATTTCATCCACCATGTCTTGGCAGGGTGGATTTTTTTATTTTCAAATATCGAATTCGCCAGTTGTTGGTGGATGGTCCTTGAACCGGGTGCTACGCTTTTAACCTCATCTAACGAGGTTTCCATGTCCCGCCTCTCTCCCACCCTCCTCTCCATCGGATTGCTCGCCACGACGCTCGTGGCCCAAGGCCCTGCGCCCAAGACTCCCCCCAAGGCCATTGACCCCGTGAACCTCGATACGACCGTGAAGCCTTGCGATGACTTCTACCACTACGCGAACGGGGGGTGGCTCAAGCGGACCACCATCCCCGCCGACAAGGCGCGCTTCGGCAGTTTCGAAGAATTGGCGGACCGCAACCGCGATGTGCTGCACGCCATCCTGGAGGAGACCTCCAGACGCACGGATTGGAAGCGGGGTTCCATCGAGCAGAAGGTCGGCGACTTCTACGCTTCGGGCATGGACACGGCGGCCATCGAAAAGCTGGGCGCGGCGCCCTTGAAGCCATGGCTTTCCCGCATCGAGGCCATGAAGGGGCCCAAGGACCTGGCGCCTGTGCTGGCGGCCTTTCACAGCGCGAGGGCAGGGGGTGGCGGGTTCGGGCTCTTCGTCAGCCAGGACGCCAAGAACAGCGCCCAGTACATCGTGCAACTGAGCCAGGGCGGCCTGGGCCTGCCGGACCGCGACTACTACCTCAAGGAGGACGCGAAGTCCAAGGAGTTGCGCGCCAAGTACGTCGCGCACGTGGCCCGGATGATGGTGCTGGCGGGGGAGGATCCCCAGGATGCGAGGGCCCATGCCGATGCGGTGATGGCCCTGGAAACGCGGCTGGCCAAGGCCTCCATGACGCGGGTGGAACAGCGGAATCCCCAGGCGACCTATCACAAGATGCCGGTGGCTGAGCTGGCGCGGCTGGCGCCGCAGTTCGGGTGGAGCGCGTATTTCAAAGGACGGGGCATCAAGCGCCTGGTAGACGTGAACGTCCGTCAGCCGGACTTCTTCAAAGAGTTCGGTGTCCTGGCGGAGCAGATCACCCTGCCGGAATGGAAGGCCTACCTGCGCTGGCACGCCATCAGCTCAAGCGCGCCCTATCTTTCCAAGGCCTTCGTGGACGAGGCTTTCGATTTCAACAGCCGCATCCTCAATGGCATTCCTCAGCAACAGGATCGCTGGAAGCGCGTCCAGGCGGCGCTTGACACGCCTTCGGCCCTGGGCGAGGCCGCGGGCCAGCTCTACGTGAAGAAGGCGTTCAGCCCCGATGCCAAGAAGAAGATGATCGTGCTCATCGAGAACCTCCGCGCCGCGCTGAAAGAAAAAATCATCGCGCTGCCCTGGATGGGCGAGGACACCAAAAAGCAGGCCCTGAAGAAACTCGCCGCCTTCGGCGTGAAGGTGGGCTACCCCGACAAATGGAAGGACGCGTCCAAGATCGAGATCAAGCGGAACGACTTCTTCGGCAATCTCATGCGGGCCCGGGCCTATGAAACCAGGCACAACATCGAGAAGCTGGGGCAGCCCATAGACCGCACGGAATGGGGCATGACGCCTTCCACGGTGAACGCCTACTACAGCCCCACCATGAACGAGATCGTGTTCCCGGCGGGCATCCTCCAGCCGCCCTTCTTCGACGCGAACGCCGACGATGCGGTGAACTACGGCGGCATCGGCGCGGTCATCGGCCACGAGATGACCCATGGTTTCGATGATTCCGGCAGCCAGTTCGATGCGGAGGGCAACCTGAAGAACTGGTGGACCGCCGCGGATAAGAAGGCCTACGAGAGCCGCACGGATCTGGTGGTGAAGGAGTTCGACGCCTTCAAGGCGCTGCCGGATCAGAACGTGAATGGCAAGCTCACCCTGGGCGAGAACATCGCCGATCTGGGGGGCCTGAAGATCGCATACGCCGCCTGGCAAAAAAGCCTGGGTGGCAAAGAGCCCGCGCCCATTGACGGCTTCACCGGGCCCCAGCGCTTCTTCCTGAATTTCGCCATCGTCTGGCGCAATGTCATGCGCCCCGAAGCCTTGCGGGTGAGGCTCAACACGGATCCCCACAGCCCCGGCCAGTACCGCACCATCGGGCCGCTCTCCAACTTGCCGGAGTTCTTCGCGGCCTTCGGCTGCAAGGATGGCGACGCCATGAAACGACCGGAGGATGTGCGGCCCAGCATCTGGTGATCCAACTCCAATCAGAGCCCCGATATATATCCGGGGGGGACCGCCTGCTCACTTCGCTCGCTACGTCCCCCCCCGGGCCCCCCACCTCTTGGTCGGGGGACCCGCCCATGAGGTCCCATGGGGCTCTTCTTTCATTAGAGACTTTCATGAACCTGTGTCTTTTCCTGTTTTCATCCGCGGCCATGGTCCTCGCCGCGGAAGGCCCCCGGCCCGTGCTGGGCGTTGACCCCGCCTACATGAATCGAGCCGCCGCTCCCTGCGATGACTTCTACGCCTTCGCCAATGGCAGTTATGACAAGGTGGCCATTCCCGGCGCTTACGCCGCCTATGGGGTGAATCAGGAAATTGATGACCGCAATTGGGGCATTCTCAGGGACATCCTCGAAAGCTCGGCGAAGGAAACCAGTGCGCCCAAAGGCTCCGTCACGCAGCGGATTGGTGATTTCTACGCTTCCGGCATGGATGAGGCCGCCATCGAAAAGGCTGGAATCGCCCCATTATCCGATATCTTCGGCCACATCCAGGCCCTGAAGAGCCCCGCGGATCTCGCAGGCTTGCTAGCCTGGCTGCACAGCCATGGAATCCGCGGCGGGTTCGCGTTCTTCGTGGTGGCGGACGACCGGGACAGCGCCACGGAAATCCCGCGGCTCTACCAGGGTGGCCTGGGCTTGCCGGAACGGGAATACTACTTCCGCGCGGATGATGCCTCCAAGGCCCTCCGCGGAAAATACGAGGCCCACATCGCCCGGATGTTCGAGCTGGCGGGGGATGCTCCGACGTCGGCAAAGGCTGCGGCCGCACAGGTGCTGGCCTTGGAGACGAAGCTGGCCGAAGCCTCCAAGCGGCTCGTGGAACTGCGGGATCCCGTCGCCAATTACCACAAGCTGAAGCGGACGGACCTGAATGACCTGGCCGCCGGATTCAACTGGCCCAGCTACTTCAAGGGGATCGCGCTGCCGGATGCCCAGGTGGATGTGCTGGTGGGCCAGCCCGAGTTTCTCAAGGCTTTCGCCCGACTCGCGCGGGAAGTTCCGCCGCAGGATTGGAAGGCGTACCTGCGCTGGAACGTGCTGAACGCCACAGCTCCGGAATTGAGCCCCGCCTTTGAGCAGCAGAATTTCTCGTTTTATGGCACGACGCTATCCGGCCGAAAGGAAATGCTGCCCCGGTGGAAGCGCGTGTTGAAGGCCACAGACCAGGCCATCGGCGAGGACCTGGGCCAGCTCTACGTGAAGCGCGCCTTCTCCCCCGGGGCCAAGGCGCGGGTGCTGGAGATGGTGCGCTTCCATAAGGAGGCCATGCGGATGAGCATCCGGCAATCGCCGTGGATGAGCGAGTCCACCAAGCTGGCCGCCTACAAGAAGCTCGACGCCATGGGCGTGAAGGTGGGCTATCCCGACGTCTGGCGCGACTACTCGAAGCTCGCGATCAGGCGCCAGCCCTACGTGCTGAACGTGCTGGCGGCGCGGATCTTCGAGTTCCAGCGCCGCATGGCCAAGCTCGGCAAGCCCGTGGACCGGAAGGAATGGGGCATGACGCCCCAGACCAACAACGCCTACTACAATCCCAGCCTGAACGAGATGGCCTTTCCCGCGGGCATCCTCCAGCCGCCGTTCTTCGATGAGAAAGCGGACGATGCCGTGAACTACGGGGCCCTGGCCTCCACCATCGGCCACGAACTGACCCACGGCTTCGATGACCAGGGCCGCCAGTACGACGAGCACGGGAATCTCAAGGACTGGTGGGCTCACCAAGACGTGAAGGCCTTCAAGGAACGCGCAGATCTGGTGGTGAAGCAGTACAACGCCTATGAGCCCCTGCCGGGCCTGCATGTGAACGGGGCGCAAAGCCTGGGCGAGAACATCGCGGACGTGGGAGGCTTGAAAGTTTCCTTCGTCGCCTACAAACTAGCCTCCAAAAACAAGACACTAAAGGTCGTGGACGGATTGACGCCGGACCAGCGCTTCTTCGTGGCCTTCGCCCAAGGCTGGCGCACCAACGTGAGGCCCGAAAGCCTGCGCCTGCAGGTGACTTCCGATGTGCATTGCCCCATCCGGTTCCGTGTCATCGGTCCCGTCGCGGATCTGCCGGAGTTTCAGGAGGCCTTCAGATGCAAGGACGGCGGCAAGCGCCCCGATGCGGCCTCAAAGAGCGTGTGGTAGGCCAACGTAGAATTCAACAAGTGGAAAGTTGGCCGCAAAAAAAACATAAAAAAATAAATTGGCCACAAAGAACACAAAGAACACAAAGTAAAAACATAATAATAATCCCTTGCTTTTCTTTGTGACCTTTGTGTTCTTTGTGGTTAATTATACTTCTTTGTCCTTTGCGGCTAATCCCTTGTTCAATGACAATTGGTTTCGGCCTTCTTGACTTCGAGATTTGACTCTTTCCCTTTGCGGTTCTATCAACGCTGCCGGATCCGCTTCAGCGTGGCTTTGTTGATTCCTGGAACCTGCAGCAGGTTGGCGTCCGGGGCCTCTCGGATCTGCCTGGGTGTCAGGAATCCAGCCTGGTAAAGGGCGGCGGAGAGCCTGGGGCCAAGGCCTCGCACGTTGGCTTCGAGATGCGGGCAGAACCACACGGAAGCCAGGTCCGGCGCGCCCTCGGGATGGATCTCGCTGGGACGCTGAAGCGCTTCCACGAAAGGTTTCCACGCGGGATTCAGGAGATGCATGCGATTGAATTTCCGTGCCTGCTCCTTCGGTTCCAGATCACTTTCCGCGATGCCGCGAAAGGTCTTCAGGAAGGGCAGGATCACGGAAGGTTTCACGGGACCCACATCACTCTCTTCGTCCAGCTCCGGTGGTTCCCACCCGGCCGGGGCGGCAGGCTCATCTACCCAGGTCCCGAATTCTGGCGGGATTTCATCTGGCTTGGAAGCTTCACCAGAAGCCACAAAACGGCCATGGGCCTGCAGCACCGAAAGCGGCGTCCAGAGATACAGCTTGGCGTGGAAGCGCCTGTCCGCGGGCCGCGCGGACGCGGGTCCTCCGGCCACGAAATGCACCTGGAACCCGGACGCATTGGATATCTGAAGGGGCTCGACAGGTTCTGATATGAACGAGGGGGGACCGCCCGGTCGCTTTGCGCCCTCTGCGTCCCCCCTCGTGCTCCCCCACGCGGGGGCTGGGCAAAGCCCAGCCCCCGCGTCTGGTCCATCCGTTTCCAGGGGGGCGGGTGTGGGCCTTTTCTTCAGCCAATGCAGCATGAGAATCCAGGATTCAAGGTTTCACCCCCAGCAGCTGGTCAATGGAAGTCTGCGCGATGGGATGATAGCCGGAGCGGGCCTGGCGGTAGATTTCCAGCGCGCGGGCCTTGCCTGCGGGTGTCTTGATCAACTCGGCATAGAGCGGCAGGATGAGCTTTCTCCGGCCGATGCCGAGAAGATAGGCTCGAAGCCTTACCTCCGCGGGGGAATAGCCATGGCGGATGGCAAGCTGGAGCCACAGGAAGGCGATCTCGGCATTGCCCGTGCCGGTGAAATGGAAGGCCGCGTCCAGTTCTTTCATCTGGGCCAGGCTCAGGCTTTCCGGCATCTTCTGGAGGAAGTGCTGCCACTCCTGGGTGGACCACTGCTGCGTCTCGATGGAGGTGGCTGCGGCCTTGCCGTCCAGCCAAGGTCTCAACTTGGCCTCTACCCTTTTGAAGGCATCGCTTCGGGGCTCCGCGGCACCCTTCGGGAGGCCAGGCGAATAGATCCATTCCTGGATCGGCACAAGACCCTTCTTATTCGGGAATTTCTCGATGAAATGCTTTTGGAAGTAATGCAGGAAATCTGACGTGGTGACGGTCCGGAACGCGTAGCGATGGAAGTAGCCCCTCAAAAAGGCGTCGAAGGGCTTCCGGCCGTAGGCTTCTTCGACTGTCCTTAAAAACAGCGCGCCTTTCTCGTACGCTATCTCGCTGGTGTCTTCATCGGGATCGCGGCCCTTCATGGAAAACCAGAGCGCCGTGTCGGCCGCGGGCAGCGTTTCAATCAGTTGCTGCAAGGTCTGGCGGCCCAGCATCGCCTCCATTTCCGCCTGGCGGCGGCCATAGACGGCTTCCACGATGCGGCGTTCCACGTAGGTGGTGAAGCCTTCGTTGAGCCAGACATCGCTCCAGGTGGCGTTGGTCACCAGGTTGCCGCTCCAGCTATGGGCCAATTCGTGGGCGATGAGGGAGACCAGGCTCTTGTCACCGGCGAGGATGGTGGGCGTGGCGAAAGTGAGGCGGGGATTCTCCATGCCGCCGTAGGGGAAGGAAGGCGGCAGCACCAGGATGTCGTAGCGGCCCCAGGCGTAAGGCCCGTAGAGTTTTTCGGTGGCCGTCACCATCTTTTCGGTGTCGTCCAGTTCTTTGGCGGCCTTGGGCAGGACCGAGGGCTCCGCGTAGACGCCGGTGCGCTTTCCCAGCGCGCGGAATTCCAGATCACCGATGGCGATGGCCATCAAATAGCTGGGGATGGGGTTGGGCATGGTGAAGCGATAGGTGCCAGATCGCTTAGCGTTCGGATCATTGTGGGCGCTCATGACGGCGCGAAGGCTCTTCGGCGTGTGGATCACGGCGGAATAGGTGAGGCGGACGCGCGGGGAATCCTGGCACGGCACCCAGGAGCGGGCGTTGATGGCCTGGCTCTGGCTGAACATGAAGGGGAGTTTCTTTCCCGCGGTCTGTTCCGGCGTCAACCATTGGAGGCCAGAGGCGCCTGGGCTGGTGCGATAGCTGATGCGAAGGAAATGGGATCCTTTAGGAAAGGAAACCGTGAGCTTCGATCCGAGAATCGGTACTTTCGCAGCGAGAACGTAGCTCACGGGCGTCCACGCTTTGCCGTCCTTGGATCCTTCGGTCTTTTCAATTTCAAGATCCCGTGTGTCCAGGTCCACATGGTCCACGGATTTGGCCAATACTTTCAGCCGCAGCGTCGCGGTGCCCGTCAGGATGCGCTTTTCGAAGTCGGCCTTGAGATCCAGCGCGATGTGGGTCGTGAGCACCTGGGAGGGTTCGGCGTAGGAGTGGAAATCCTTAGCCGCTTCCGCTTTTCCCGTGGCGGTCATCGCCGGCGGCGGGGGCAGGGGCATGGGCGTAGGACGGCGGTCCTGATCCTGGGCGAAAAGCCCCGAGGCAAAGCCAGCCAGAAGCAAACAACGAAGGCGCATGATGAATTCCTTGGGAATTGAGGACCGCAGAGGAGTCCATTGTTGCACTTGAAGGGCTATCGGCCATGGGACAACAGCCATGAGGGGCCAAGTCCTGAGTCTCGAGTCCAAAGTTTCAAGTTGAGAACAGAGAGTTGAGAGTCGCAGGACGATCTGCATCGCGACTACCCGCAGCCTAAAACCCACAGCCTACAGCCCCCAACCACCGTCATCAGCCATCCGCTTTCAGGGCCCTTAACAGCTCAGCTTGCACGCCGGGCGCGGCGAAACGATATCGCCGCTCTCGAACCAGGTGTCGCCGCCCTGCCAATCGCTGATGCGGCCGCCGGCTTCCCTTTTATACACACAACGCTCTAAGGATCTAAAGCCATGGATCAGTTGGCATCACTCTTCCTTGGACCAGGGTGATCAGACTGGTGGTCCTTGGGGAGGCGGATTTTGAGCCAGGGACTTCATGAGCCGGTCAACTTCCGCGGCAAGCGTGGGAAGTTCTTCCGTCACCACCTCCCACACGGTGTCATTATCCAAGCCAAAGTAGGCATGGGCGAGGTGATCCCTGAATCCGCAGATCATTCTCCAAGGGACATTCGGAGAGGCTTCCCTCAATTCCTGGGGTATCTGCTTGGCAGCTTCACCGATAACCTCCAGGTTCCTGATCACGGCGTCATACGCCATCCCGCTAGCTTCAAATTCTTCCTGGGTCCTGCCCTTGGTGTAGGCAAGCACTTTGGCCGAGGAATTCAGAATGTCCTGGAGAAAGAACTTCGGGTCACGAGACATGGAGGAGATCTCGTTCAATGTGGGGACGCAAAGCCGGCCTCATGGCTTTGGGAGTGACCAGGTCAACCCTGGCACCCAAAATGGCTTCCAACTCGAACTGCAGCCCCATGAAGGCACGGAAGGGCGTTCGCCCATCGAAGGTCACCAGCACATCTATATCGCTGTCCGGGCCAGCTTCATCTCTCGCAACGGACCCGAAGATCGCCAAGTCCTGAACGCCGAAACGCTCCCTGATCCCAGGCAGGGCATCGTGGAGTGTCTGTATGACTTTTTGGCGGTTCATGGTGAGCCCCTGGTTCATTGTGGGGTCGAAATCCTCCACGAGCCAACCGATATCCACCACGGGGGAGGAAGCCCCCTTCGGGCTCAGGGCTTGTACTGACCGGCGACAGCGCCAAACTCCGACTTCCATTTGGCGACAAGCTTGGTAAAGTCCGTCACCTCGACGAGCCCCTGATCGCGAAGCCCGGCCATCGGGGCGAACACGCTGGCATCTATGTCGGCGGGCCCGGTGGGCGTGTTGATTTCCGAAGGGAGGATATTCCAGGACGCCGTGAGCATCACGCTCGGCGCCACTGTTTTGCGGGCGTAAAGCGCCACAAGCTCCTGCACACCGGCGACACTGTCATGCCAAGCGCCGACCGCCACGATGTTGCCCACGGGATCGTCGTCGAAGAAGTGATCGCGATCCCTTGGCCTCCAGACGCCGCTCACCAGCGGGTCGTTCACATGGTTCGGAGTTCCCGCGCCGATAAGGATGTCGCCACGCCACCGGGCCGCTGGATACTTCTCGCCGGCCACCGGATTGTGGAAGCGATCCCAGTGCTGGAACTGCGGCAAGGAGGGATCCCAGATGTGCCCGCCGATGACGGTGCTGCCGCCCACACCGAGCTGCTGGAGCAGGTAGGCCACATCGGGGTAGTTGTAGCCCCCGTTCTCGTGGGAATGCGGATCAATCACCGCGCCGAGGTCATCGCGCAGGTAGACGAACACATTCTTGCCGTTCGTGTTCGCCTTGAGAGCGGCATCTTCGTAGAGCAGCGCCGCCTCCAGGTACTTCCAGTCGGGCTCAAGCACCCACGTGAGTTTTCGCGTGTGGGCATAGGCCGCAAGCTCGATGAGCTTGGAGCGGAGCCCCGTGTAGACCATGCGGTTTTGGTCGGTGCCGAGTGTGCCGTCGGGGGTTTGGTCCTCAATATGCGTGAAGAGCACCACTTCAACGACACCCTTGCCATGGCTGCCGCCCGTGTCGTTCGTGGCGCCAGGGCCCGAGCTTGCACACCCCAAGGCCACGAGACAGAGCAGCGTCGCGCCGATCCAAGCGACTCTTGTGTGCATCCAGGTGAGGGCCATCGCAAACCTATACACCCGTTCCCGCGCCCAACCAACAAAATCGTAGTGGGGAAGGCGAAACGCTCGCCTTGTGAACGCCCCATAAGAGCTGCCTCGATCTAGGCAGGGCTGTCTTACGCTGCGTGGGGTCGGTCTTCTCCTTGACCCCAGCAAGTGACGGTGTATCCAAGACAGAAATCCCCCTGCCATTCGCCCGCGCAATCAAAATGAGCCGTTGGAATTTCTGATACACCACCGAACGACGCTAAAAAGGATCCACAGCAGCCGAGTGAGTTGGGAACAGGGCATCAAGTCCGGTGGCGTGGTGAGACTACTGCGGCGATACCAGTTTTCGTAAGGCAGGCTCATGACCCCAAATAGAGAGTTGAGACACGAGATCACTAGTGTCCGGTTAGATCTTAAACAATGGCAATGGTTTAGAGAAGCCGGTGTTTATGGTTCTGCATTCATCCTGCGGGAAGCCGCTGCCCAGCTCGATTTTCTCGAAAACTGACACCGAAAAAATCTGTAGCAAAGTAAGTGTAGAGCGAGGCTTCCATCTGGAGTTCCTTCTTGAGGATGGCGATCAGCACGTAGGTGGCGACGGCGCACCAGATCTGGGTCTTCACGGCGTTCTCGGATGTGCCCATGAATTGCTTGATGCGCAGGTGCTGCTTGATCCATTTGAAGAACAGTTCGACTTGCCAGCGCTTCTTGTAGAGGACGCAGATCGTCAGCGCGGGCAGCGTCATGTGTTTGGTCAGGAACACCAGGGTCTTGCCGGTCTCGGCGTCTTTGAATCGAATACGCCGGAGCTGCTCCGGGTAATGCCTCGACGCGTAGTAGCCGTTGAGGATGACTCGTTGATCGCAGAGGATGCCGCGGGAGCGATCCGACGGCATCGAAGACTGCGGACGCCCACGTCGCCCTCGTAGCGGGATACGACGCGCCAAAAGCTCGTCCAGGGGACGCATTCCATCAACTGCGCAAAGAGCGTCTTGCCCGAATTCATGAGTCGCCTTCCAGGGAGTATTCCCTGGCAAGCTATCCAAGATTCCGCACCTCACGTTCAAATTACCACCAAGGAATATTGCTCCCAAAGCACAGCCATCATTAGCTTTTTGATGACAGAAGGTTCGGGGAACCGGACACTAGTGTGAAGAGACGTTAACTCAGTCCGGTTCAGACAGGCGATCAACTGATCTCCAACGGCGTGTTCAAAATTGCTTTGAAGTTCATCCATCGTCCAGTATTCCCACGCCAACCCGCATCCCCTCTCCATAGCCACTCTCTTCGCCAGATCCGCATCAAACCCCAGCAATCACCCGGCTCTCAATGCTTGGACCAATTCCAGATGCACGCCCGGCGCGGCGACGGCGATATCGCCGCTCTCGAACCAGGTGTCGCCGCCCTGCCAATCGCTGATGCGGCCGCCGGCTTCCTGCACCAGCAGGGCTCCGGCAGCCAGGTCCCAGGGCTTCAGGCCCATCTCGAAATAGCCGTCGAAGATGCCCGCGGCTACATGGGCCAGATCCAGGGCGGCCGAGCCCGCGCGGCGCATGCCTTTGGCCCGGGGAAAGATGTTCCGGAAGGCCTCCAGAAAGACGGGAAAGCGGTTCCCCAGTTGATACGCGAAGCCCACCGCGAGAAAGGCGCCGTCGAGACCTGCCTGTGCGGAAACCCGCATGGGCTTTCCGTTCCAGGTGGCACCCAGGCCGCGCACCGCCACGAATTCATCGCCCCGCAGAGGATCCAGCACGCAGCCGACGACGCCACCATCCCCATCCCAAAGGCCCACGGACACGCACCAGTGGGGAAAGCCCTGGACGAAATTCAGGGTTCCGTCCAAGGGGTCCACGATCCAGCGCCGCTCCGCATCCCCGAAGGAGCCGCCTTCTTCGCCCTGAAAACCGTATTGCGGAAAGCGGAAGTCCAGCACGGCCCGGATGGCGGCTTCGGCTTCCTGGTCGGCGATGCTGACGTAGTCATTTTTGGTTTTTTCGTGGATGGAGCCAGGTTCCAGCTTGCGGAAGTGCCTCAGCAGCACCTCGCCGCCCTCGCGGGCGGCGTCCACACAGGCTTCTTTTTGCGCATCAAACATGCACCACAGCTAACCATGGTTGAGGTGGGATGATCGCTTTTTTCGTCGGGTTCATGGCAACACCGTTCACCCCAGCCATCACCACGATTCTGCGGTCATTCGGCGATCTTATGACGACCGCGGCGGTGACTCCACTGCATAATGATGGATTAATTCTTCGCGGCCATTTGCGCCAAGCGAAGCGGATTCGATCCCCCCTAACACAACCCCATCACGCCTGAACCAAGGAAGCCATGACCCCCGATATCAGCCCTACCCCCAGCTCTGCTGACCTCTCCCCCCAGGGGCCCATCCGGCCCGACCCCGCGGAGGGCGAAGGCGAACTCTCCCTGGGGGACATGCTCGCCAACCTATGGGATGGCCGCTACATCATCCTGGCCACCACCGTGCTGGGCCTGGTGATGGGCCGCTACTACGTCTGGCGCAAGAGCCCCGTCTACCAGGTGAACGCCCTGCTGCAGATCGAGGACAAAAGGGGCACCATGGGCAACCCCATGGTCACAGCCTTGGCCTATGGCGGACTGCTGGAGGCCGCCCGGTCCCAGGCCGAAATCGAGCTCATCAACAGCAACCTGGTGCTGGGGCGCACTGTGGAGGCGCTTTCTCTGGATATCCAGGCCGTTCCTGTCTACAACCGGTTCATCGGCGATGCGCTGGTGCGGGGCCGCAGGGATGCCCCGGAGCTATCAGTGGAACGTTTCGAATTGCCCAACAACCTCCGGGAGACCCCATTTCACATCATTGCCCTGGGCAACGGAACCTTTCGCTGGGAGGGTCCCGAGAAGGAATTCCTGGCTACGGGCAATGTGGGCCAGGAGATCAAAGCCACTTTCGAGGGACAGCCTCTGGTGCTGCAGGTGCGCAGCCTCAGGGGAGCGGTCGGCCAGCGCTTCAATTTGTCCAAGCAACTCCTGCTGGATGCCATCGAAGCCCTTCGCGGGGGGCTGAAAGTCACCGAGAAGGGCAAGTACACCAACATCCTGGGCCTGGACTTCGAGTACCGCGATCCCCGCCGGGGCGCCGAGATCCTGAACGAAATCCTGCAGCAGTACGTGCGCCAGAACATCGAGCGCAAAGCCGAGGAAGCCTCCCAGACCCTGGCCTTCCTGCAGGAGCAGATGCCGCTGCAGCAGGCCAAGCTCGATACCGCCGAAGATCGCCTGAACCAGTTCCGCATCCGCTCCGGGTCCGTGGACCTGCCCCAGGAAGCTGAGCTGGTGCTGAAACAAAGCGTAGACCTGGAAGGCCAGATCCTCCAGTTAAAGCAGAAAAAAGATGAATTACTGCGCACCTACAAAGAAGGCGCCGACGTAGTGTCCACCCTCAACCAGCAGATCGCCAAACTGCAGAACCAAGCCAACAACATCAACACCAAGATCAAGGGGTTGCCCAAGACGCAACAGGAAGTCATCAGCCTGTCCCGGGATGTCAAAGTGAACACCGAGCTGTACACCGCCATGCTCAACAGCGCACAGCAGCTCCAAGTGACTCGGGCCGGGGAAATCGGCAACGCCCGCATCGTGGACCACGCCATGTCGAGACGGGCCCCCATCAAGCCGCAGAAATCCACGGTCATGGGTTTGGCCCTGCTGCTGGGCCTGTTCTCGGGCGTGGGCCTCACCCTGCTGCGCCGGGCCCTGCACCAGGCGGTGGAGGATCCCCGACTCATCGAAAGCCGCCTGGGCCTGCCCGTGGTGATCACCATTCCCCATAGCGATCTGCAGGCGGAGGAATCCCGCCGCTTGAAGCTCGCCACTCACGATCACCACATCCTGGCCCTGAACCATCCCGAAGATCTGGCCATGGAAAGCCTGCGCAGCTTGCGCACGTCCTTGAGTTTCACCATGAGCGACGCCCGCAATCGCGTGGTGATGATCTCCGGGCCCGCGCCGGGCATCGGCAAATCCTTCGTCAGCAGCAACCTGGCGGTCATCCTGGCTCAGACTGGGGCCACGGCGAATCGAGTGCTCATCGTGGATGGCGACATGCGCCGGGGCAACCTGCACCACTATTTCGGCCTTCCCCACCGGGCCGGGGGTCTCTCGGAAATCCTGTCGGGCCAGCTGCCCTGGTTGCAGGCGGTGCGGGCCTCGGGGGTGCCAGGCCTGGAGATCATCACCAGCGGCATCCTCCCGCCCAACCCTTCGGACCTGCTGATGTCCCACCGCTTCGGCGAATTCATCCAGGAAATCTCCCTGGCCTACGACATGGTCATCATGGACGCGCCGCCGGTGCTGGCGGTCACCGATGCCGTGATCATCGGCCGCCAGGCCGGCACCACCCTGCTGGTGGTCAAAGCCAAGACCCACACCCTGGATGAGATCCAGGCCACCATCAAGCGCTTCGAAAGCGCAGGTATCAAGCCCAAGGGCTGCATCTTCAACGACGTGCAGCTGGTGAACGTCGGCTACCGTTACTACCGCTACGCCTATCATTACGGCTACAAGAAATAGGGTGTCCTCGTGTGTCTTCGTGGTTGCATCTACTGCACTGCCTTGGCGTTCACGGGATATAGGATTCGCCGCCAAGCTGCTTCCCCCGCCCTTGGCCCACCCGGCGCATAACCACATCGTGGTTCCACCTGATTCGTGGATGAGCTTCCAGACCTGTTCGAGGAGCCCCTTGAATCTCCAGTGTGTGAGGAAGGCAGTGCGGCTCAGGGGTCTTCGGATGCCACGGACGGCTGAGCTGTGAGATCCGCGAACACGAATCCATCCCGTTCCACTACTTCGCCCTTTCGGATGGTGATGGGCCGGGCGAACATCGGTCCACCCCAGGCGAAGGTATGGAATTCGCCATTCTCACCACAGGGGTCCACCTGGCCAGGCAGCTCCGCCAGCAAGGCTTCATCAAACTCCCGCCCTGCGAATACGGGAAGCAATTGCTTGGGATCCACGCAGGTGAGGGTGGCCTTGAGTCCGCCCTGGATCATGGTCCGGGCCAGGTCTCCCGTGGGCAGCTGCCAGAGCGGAAAGACCGGCTCGATGCCCGAGCCCGCATGGCGGGACAGCCGGTAGGCGCGGATGTCTTCCAGGAAAAGATCCCCGTAGGCGATGGCCGTGATGCCTTCGGCCCGGCAGCGGGCGATCACATCGCTCATGAGCTGCTCGTAAACCCCATCGGGGCAGGGCCAGGGCAGGGGGACCTTCCAGAGCGGCAGGCCCGCCGCCGCGGCCTGGAGGTCCAGCAGGGCTTCCCGGACCGCGTGCATGGCCACTCGCTGGTGGGTGGCGTTCAGGGTGGTGAGAAGGCCCACGACCTCGCCATCGCCACGTTCCCGCAGCACCTTCAAAGCCCAGGCGGAGTCCTTGCCCGAAGACCAGGACAGGAGGATTCGGGATGAAGACATAGAGCAGCATAGCTTTTCCACAATCTCGACTGAAGCGGTAAACTATCCATCCGGAGCTTGCCATGCCGAAGGTCATCAACATCGAGCCCACGCCGAATCCCGATGCGCTGAAATTCATCGTGCAACCGGCGATCCTGCGCAGCGGCACCCGCAGCTTCAAGGATTTCGCGTCTGCGGTGGGCGATCCACTGGCTTCGGGCATCTTCGCGCTGGGAAAGGTGACCTCCGTCTTCTACATGGATCGCTTCGTCACGGTGAACAAGGAAAGCGGCTCCGAGTGGACCGATCTCATAGATCCCGTCTGCGAGGTGATCGAAGATCTGAAGCTGGAGGAACCCTCCGTGGGCGGCCACATCGCGGCGGGGCCGGATGCCGGCGACGACGAGAAGCTTCGAAAAATCAACGAACTGCTGGACAACCGCATCCGCCCCGGGCTGGCGGGCGACGGAGGCGGCCTGGAAGTCATCTCCTTTGATGGGGCGACCCTGGAAATCAGCTACCACGGCGCCTGCGGCGCCTGCCCCAGTTCCACCAGCGGCACCCTGCGCTACATCGAGGGGATGCTGCAAGACGAGGTGGATCCGAACATCCGGGTCATCAGTTACTAGACTGTGGGCTTCAACCAGCTAGAGGTGCATCAGGGGCGGAACCTCTGACCCGTTCGAGGAATCAATATCCGAGAAAAATAAAAATAATAAGTTTATTTTCTTAGCTGATTATAGTTCCATCATGCTCCCGAAGGACTATTATTCAAGGTAACTACTGTTCCCTCACTTCACCCGGAGGCGCCCATGGAATCAGAATCCGAGGCCGTGAGGACTGGACTGAAGCATTCCTTCCGCGAGGAAGCTGAGGATCACCTGAATGCGCTCTCCTCGATCCTAAGCAAGAACTACCTGGACGCCACCCAGCTCTTCGACCATTGCCTCAATCTCCTGGTGAAGCAACTGAAAGTGGATCGGGCCGTGATGGTCCGCGCCACCGATCTAGGCCTGGAGGCTTTCTGGTGGGCCGAATCCCAGAATCTGAGCCTGGGGGACACGCTTCATGCTCCCGAGAAAGGCTTTTCCTCCTACGTGCTGGAACGCCCCAATCGCGTGCTGGTGGTCAAGGATGCGGCCAGCGATCCCCATTGGTCCAAGGTGCCGGCCCACTCTGAGCTTGGAATCTGTGCCTACATCGGAACGGCCCTGCGGGAGAGCGATCGTGCGGTGGGTGTGCTATGCGTCCAGCATGGGAAGCCCAAGGATTTTTCCCGAAGCGCCATCGCCCTGATGATCGCCGTGGCCAATCTGCTGAGCCGGGCGCTGGAAGTGGAAGCCCTGAAACAGGAACTGCGCCTGACCAAGGACAGCCTCGATCTGACTTCTGCAGTTGTGGAGGACAGCTCGCTGCAGAGCCTCCAATCAGGGCTGCCCAATCAGCGCTACCTGGAAGTCTGGTTGCGGGCCAATCTGTTCATGGCCAAGCGCCGGGGGGAGCCCATGGCGGTGGTGCTTTGGCATTGGCCGGAATCTCCACGGCGGCGCAAAGTCCTGAATGATATTTCGTCGAGCTTGAGGGGCGAGGATCTACTGGTGGATTTCGGCCGGGACCGCTTCCTGCTGCTGTTGCCCCACACGCCTCAAAGCGGCGCCGAGATCCTGATCGAACGCATCCGGGAAGAGATGGGCGAGATTGCCATGGGCGGCACCTTCTGGGAGACCGAGCTGGATGATGTGCAACTCCACATGGCCCGGCGCCGTTGTGAAATGGCGCTTAAAGAAAGCCTCAAGAAGCCCGATGAGGCCTTCACCTGGCGGTTCTTGAGGCCCGAGGACGTGGAGAACGCTTGAGGGGGTTCCTGATCCAGCGGGGCCTCGGTGGGGATTCGTTTACGGAACTTCCTTGGAAGGGAGAGGAGCCTTGTTTCCCTGGACCTTCTCAGGTTCCGGAGCGTGGTAGATAGGGACTGGAATAGCTGTAGCGTCGAAATTCAGCCAGAAGGGTCCCCTTTGCTCCTTTATCTTTTTTATTTCCATCCAGGAGAGTGAAATTTGTTTGATGGTGTAATTGGTCAGATCAAATTCGTAAAATCCCAAGGGTCCTTCTTCATTCGGAATCAGTTCAATAAAAGATTTTAAATAGGGATCTGATTTGCGTTCTTTTACTATCGCCTGATTTTTATCTGTTGGGATACTGAAGCCGCGTTGCAGAATAAAAACCGAGCCAGAACTATAGGGAAAAAAGTCTATGGACTTTGGGAAGTGGAATTGGGGGATTCCTATTTTTTCATATTTTTTTGTAAGATATTGTAATTTATTCCTGTGCTTATTTAGGAATTCAGAATTCAATGCAGTCCATGGAGTCTCGATTTCATGAACTTTCATGTCACCCCAAGTGAAACACCAGATTAGGCCAAGTTCGGGGGAATATAGAATCAATTTATCGTCAACCCAGAACGACCGGTCTGGTCCAAAAAATCCATTCACAGATGATTCCACAAATTTGAAATCACTGGGCATGTCTATTATTTTGTTTGGTTTTTCCCCAAGCTCGGAATAGATTTCAATAAAATTAAGAGTCCCGTCGACGCACACGTCCAAATCGTCCTGAGGCCACATATGGTTGAATCCACGGGTTATCTGGGGAAGGGCGGAGCATACGAGGAGGATGTTCCCATCGGGTGTGATTTCGAATTGAGAGAATTGCCGTTCCACTTGAAGAATGAGCTTCCATCTTTTTTCTTCCTTTGCATATCGGAACAAATTCGAGTTCGTCCGGCAGTACCATGCGCCAAAGCGGAACTTCAACTGATACTTGTCATCCAGTTTGGCTCCTTCCGGAATAGGAATGGGCTCGTCCCGCACACTCAAGGATAGAGGCGACATCCGGAATACCTTGGAGTCTAATAAGTAATAAATATCATTAAAATCGTACTGTTGAAGAATAAAATTCCCGTATCCAAAACCTCTTTCAGTCAAATAACT
>JAJYMZ010000010.1 GCA_021786615.1 Acidobacteriota bacterium | reverse complement strand
ATGGGCGACCAGGACGACACCGTCCAGGCGCCCTACACCACCGTGATGCGGAAAATCATGGGCCGCACCAAGATCCAGTTCATCATCGCTTCCGCGCTCCGGGAAGACACCGTGGACCAGGCCGAAGCGGAGATCACGGCGCTATTGCGGCAACGCCACAAGATCCTGCCGGGAACTGACAACGACTTCACCATCCGAAAACAGAATGACTGGTTGCAAGCCTCCGCCGCCCAGAGCGGCGTCATCACCATGCTGCTGGCGGTGGCGGCGGGCATCTCGCTCATCGTGGGGGGCATCGGCATCTCGAACATCATGCTGGTGAGCGTCACCGAGCGCACACGGGAAATCGGCGTGCGCCGGGCTCTGGGCGCCACCCAGCGCAGCGTGATGCTGCAATTCCTGGTGGAAGCGATCGTGCTGGCCTCCCTGGGCGGCATCCTCGGGGTGGGCTTGGCGGTGAGCGCCATCTGGATCATGAAGCTCCAGAATATTCCGGCGGTGATCCAGAATTCAGCGATTCTGCTGGGCCTCGGCTTCAGCGCCGTGGTGGGCATCACCGCGGGATTCCTGCCGGCGCTGAAGGCCGCCAAGCTGGATGTCATTGACGCGCTTCGGTACGAATGACCGCTTGCTAAATCGCTGACAACGCTTTCAGCGCAGCGCTGTAATTTGGTTCCTGGGCAATTTCCGGGACCAGCTCGGTGTAGACGATTTTGCCGCCTTCATCGAGCACCACCACCGCCCTGGCGAGCAGCCCCCGCAAGACGCCATCGAGAATGGTGACACCGTACTCGCTGCCGAATCCTTTGTCGCGGAAATCCGAGAGCGGGACCACCCGTTCCAGCCCCTCGGCGCCGCAGAACCGTTTCTGCGCGAAAGGCAGGTCCGCCGAGATGCAAAGAATGACGGAGTTGGGCACTTCGCTGGCGCGCTGATTGAAGGTGCGCACGCTGGTGGCGCAGGTGGAGGTGTCCAGGCTCGGGAAGATGTTCAACACCACGCGCTTGCCCTTGAGGTCAGAGAGGCTGAGATCGGAAAGGTCCATCTTGGTGAGTGTGAAGCCGGGGGAAAGCTGCCCCATTTTGGGAAGTTCGCCGGAGGTCCTGACGGGTGAGCCTTTGAGCGTGACTTGGGCCATGGGAAGCTCCAGGAAGGACCCACAGGATACCCGGGCCGCGGACCTTCCAGAACCATCCTGATTCACGGCTCGCTTGCATCCAGGGGTTGGGGACAGTATGTTGGGTTTCCAATCCGCCTGTCTTCAATTTGTAAAAACAAGAGGGCCTGATGTCAACGGACCCAACGTCCATCGGTCGTTACCAAGTCCTCAGCCTGCTGGGAAGAGGCGGAATGGGGGCGGTTTACCTCGTCGAGGACCCCAAGCTCAAGCGGCAGCTGGTCATCAAGATCGTCCACGAAGGCGGGCGCCACTACGCCCACGCCATGGAGCGCTTCCAGCGGGAAGCGGAGATTTCCGCCCGGCTCAATCACCCCAACATCATCACGGTGCATGACGTGGGGGAGGACCCTGAACATGGGCCCTTCATCGCCATGGAATACGTCAAAGGCACGAGCCTGGCCGCCCTCATCCACCAGCAGTCCTCGCCGCCCGAAGCGCTGCTCTATGTGCTGACCCAGGCCTCCCGCGGACTCATGGCCGCGGCGATGGCGGGCATCGCCCATCGGGATGTGAAACCCGAGAACATCCTGGTGGGACACGATGGCCGCGTGAAGCTGACGGATTTCGGCGTGGCCCGTTCCAGCGAATCCCAGCATCTGACCACCGTGGGCGGCATTATCGGAACGCCTTCCTACTTCGCGCCAGAACTGTTGCAGGATGCAGAGGCTTCTCCCGTCACTGATTGCTACGCCTTGGCGGTGACGGCCTTCGAGGCCTTCACTGGAACACTGCCCTTCATGGGAGACAGCGTGGCCTCCACGCTGCTCCGCATCGTGAACGAGCCCCCAGCCATTCCCTCCGGTATGGATCCACGGGTGAAAGCGGTCTTTCTCCGTGCCTTCGCCAAGCGGCCCCACGACCGGTTCCCCGATGTGTACGATTTCATGGGCTCCCTGGTGGATGCTTCCTCTGTCTCCGGGGCCACCAAATCGAAACTGCACGCGTCCATGGAGGGCACCGAGGTCTCCTTGTCGGGCCTGAGCACCGGCGGTATGTTCACTCCGACGCCGCGCCGGACTGCATCTCCCCTGGTGTCCCAGGCGCCTGATATGAACGAGGGGGACCGCCCGGTCGCTTCGCTCCCTCTGCGTCCCCCTCGTGCTCCCCACGCGGTGTCCGGGCAAAGCCCGGCCACCGCGTCTGCCACCGCGAGAGAAGCCCCGCCCGCGCCCTACATTTCCAGGTCCGAACAGTTGATGCCCGTGCAAGCCGCCAGTGCGCCTGCGGTGCCAATGGCACCAGTTCTGCCTCCGGCGATGGAGATGCCGCCCCCTGCAAGACCGAGGAATTCCCAGGTCCAGGGGCTGATCTTCGCCACCGTTGGAGGATTGGTCATGACTGGGGCAGGGTGGCTGGCTTGGCGGTGGTGGAGAGGCAGGCCCGCGCCTGTTCCGGTGGTCGCGAACAACCTCCTTTCCCCGGCAGGGGGCGCGGCTTCCTCGCCGGCACCCGAAGCACCCGCTGGAACCTCAACCGCCCCGGGTCCGGCTCTGGCCAAGCCTGGTGGTAGCACGGCTGTACCCAGCCTGGACCAACTGCAGCAGCAATTGAAGGACTTGCGGGAGAGCAACGCCCGGGAGGCGGAGCGCTTGAAACAGGGCAGGGGCGGCGCCAAACAGTCAACCGCTACCGTCCATGAGCCGCAACCCCCCACCAGCCATGAGCCGGTGGGCCCGGCCCCGCAGGCCCCTACGCCAGCCTTGCCTGCGGCTCAGAACATACCCCCACCCGCTTCGCCAGCTACGGCTCCCTTGATTGCTCCCCGGGTGCTATCAAGGGCTGTTCCCAATTTTCCCCGGCGGGCCAGGGAGATGCATTTTGAGAGCACCAAGGATCATGTGGTGCGCCTGCGCGTCACGGTGGATGAACGGGGGCACCCGTTCGCCATCACGGTGGTCGAGGGGGTTCCCGGCATCTTCGGCTTCAACGAAGAAGCCATTTCCGCCGCCAAGCGCACGACGTACGCGCCCGCCACCAAGGGCGGCGTGGCCCAGCGGGAAAGCCTGGAAGTGGTGTACGTTTTCAAGGCCGGAC
>JAJYMZ010000031.1 GCA_021786615.1 Acidobacteriota bacterium | reverse complement strand
ATTTCGGCGGCCGCAAACCCGAGGACGGCCAGCTCGACTTCTCGATGGCCGCCGCGGAAGCCTTCAACCTGATCCGCGCCGTGGCCGATCCCTGGCCCAACGCCTTCATCCGTACCAGCAGCGGAACAGTGCACGTTCCCTGGGCCTTGCCCACCTCGCTGCCTTGCGACCCTGGATGTTTCAGGCGGACGGCCGAAGGCACCCTGCTGGGCTTCAGAGATCACGCCTTGATGCTGCACGTCCTGCGCAAAGACAACCTCCGCAGCGAGCGGCCCACCGAACACGGTGATCTGCTGCGGGGTATAGGCATTCCAGAAATCTCGACTTAAGTCGTCGCTCTAAAATAAACTGGTCAATTCGATGGCGCACCGACATAAGCAGCCGTAGCAAAATAACCTGGAATGCACAGGTTATTTTGGCACGACTGCTAAGCTTTTCCATTCTTCCCGAGGTCATCATGCGCCTGGCTCTCCTGCTTTTCGCCCCCGCCTTGCTCCTGGCGGGAGGCCACCAATCCCGCGCTCCCCGGCACCGCGCGGGGCCCGTGAGCACCGCGCGGGAGGCCAAGCTCATCGCCGAACAGGACACCGGCGGCATCGCCACGACTGCCCGGCGCATCCCGCTCAATGGGGCTTCCTGCGGGTGGGAAGTGGACGTGCACATGCCCAAGGACACCCGCGGCTGGCGCTGCACCGTGGATTGCGACAGCCACTCGGTCTACACCAAGGACCGGATTCCCAATCCGCCCCTGAAAGGCCGCCGTTGAGCCCAGGCCATGGCGCCATGGCCCCTGAAAGTTGCCTCGGCATTAAGCCTTGTCATCAGCCTCTGCGCCCAGGAACCTGATCTCACACGGCTTCGGAAAGATGTCTACGCTCTGGCGAGTCCTGCCATGGAAGGCCGGGCCACCGGAACGGAGGGCCAGCGGAGGGCGCTGAAATTCCTCTCCCAAAGCTTCCACGAAGCAGGCCTTGTTCCCTTGAAAAGCCCAAGCGGAATGGATCCCTATGCCCTTCCTTACACTCTGGTTCGCACCAAATTGGACCTGGAAAATTCGACTTTCAGCATCGGCAAAACTTCCTTGAAACTAGGTGAGGACATCCTCACCGCCCGCACCCAGGCGGCCACTGGCGACCTGCTTTTCATCGGATTTGGGATTCATGCCCCGGATCTGAAATGGGACGACTACGCCGGTCAGGACTTGAAGGGCCGGTGGGTGGCCATGTGGGAAGGCAGACCGCAAGGCCCTGATGGCGCCAACGCAGATGGCTGGAATCGCGCGGGGCAGACCGAAACCAAGCTGGCATGGGCCCGGAAAGCCGGCGTGGCAGGCTGCCTGTTCATCCAGGTGAGGCCCGACAAAGAAGCGGGTTTCGGCCGTCTGCGGGTGTTCCTGAGCCGTTTCGCCAAGCGCGGCCAGCTCGCGCTCAAGGGGTCCGCGGTTCATGAAGCTCAGATCATGTGGATGAGTGCCGAAGCCGCCAAGTCTTTTCAGCTTGAATTGAAACCCTTATCCAGGCCCGAGCCGCCGAGAAGCCTGGGCCAGCTGGTTTACCTTCCCAAAGCCACCACCGAAGAAATCTCCGCCGCGAATCTCGCAGGTGTCATTCCCGGGGTTTCCCCCGAGCTGAAGGATGATTTCATCGTGCTGTCGGCCCATCACGATCACTTGGGGATGGCGGGGGGCAGGCTGCATCCGGGCGCCGATGACAATGCCTCGGGCACCGCGGCCATTCTGGAAGTAGCGCGGCTGCTGAAGGATTCCAAACCCAGGCGCAGCATTCTGGTGCTTTCCGTCAGTGGCGAGGAGCTGGGTCTCTGGGGTTCCCAGGCCTTCGTGGAAGCGCCCCCGGTGGCGCTGTCCCGGATCAAGGCTGACATCAACGTGGACATGGTCGGCCGCAATGCGGTGGATGAGTTGTCCGTCACGCCTGCGCAGATCGAGGGCGCCGTGGGCACGTTGACCCGGGATGCGAGGGAGCTCGCCTCCAGAGAAGGCCTCACGTTGACCCGGGAAGCCGACAAGTACTGGACGAGATCGGACCACTTCACTTTCGCCAAGCGGGGCATTCCGTGCCTCTTCTTCTTTGGTGGCATGCACAGCGATTACCACGAACCCACCGACACTCCCGACAAGATCGATTTCGAGAAAATCGCCCGGGTGGCGCGATTGGTCCGGGATCTGGCCTTGCGGGTGGCCAATGCCGATGGACAGCCCAAGGCGCTGTCCAAGGAGGTCTGGGCGGCCTGGACCTGGCCCCTTGTATCTATCCGGGGGGGACTGAACGGTCGCTTTGCTCCCTCTGCGTCTCCCCCGGGTCCCCCGCCTCCTGGTCGGGAGACCCGCCCAGGAGGTCTTCCACCGGTCCAGAAACCCCGCTGAACGGTTAAGCCGGGGACTTCGCCGATTTGCCGCATGGCTTCTCCCTCCAGGCCTTGCGAAGGCATTTAAACTTGATTCTCGCGGCAGTCGCCGCATGGAGGGCTCGATGGCTCTGATGGACAACTTCAAGGATTGGGGCAAAGCCCAATTTTTAGACGTCGTGCAGTGGATGGACCCGTCCCAGGACATGATGGCCTGGCGCTTTGATTTCCGCGGGCAGGAGATCCAGAACGGCGGCAAGCTCATCGTGCGCGAAAGCCAGGCCGCGGCTTTCCTGAACGAAGGCAAGTTTGCTGACATCTTTGAAAACCCGGATACCTACACGCTGAATACCCAGAACCTGCCGATCCTGGCCACGCTGAAGGGCTGGAAGTACGGCTTCGAAAGCCCCTTCAAGTCCGACATCGTGTTCGTGAACCTGAAGCTGTTCAACGACCTGGGCTGGGGCACGCCGAATCCCATCATCATGCGCGACCCGGATTTCGGCATGGTTCGCGTCCGCGCCCATGGCATCTATTCCATCCAGGTGCCCAAGGACAAGGAGGCCATCGCCACCTTCATCCGCCAGCTGGTGGGGACCAACGGCACCTTCACCGTGGATCAGTGCCAGGAGCAGCTGCGCAAGACCATCAGCAGCAAACTGGCTGACACGCTGGCCGAAATGAAGATGGGCGTGCTGGATGTGAATACGCAGATCGACGAAGTGGCCGATGCGGTGAAGCTGAAACTCGCCGCAGAATTCCTGACTTATGGCGTGTCGCTGGCCAAGCTGGTGGTGGAGCCCTTCACGCTGCCCGAGGAAGTGGAAGCCATGATGGACAAGCGCACCTCGGTGGGCATGATGGCGCCGGTGATGGGCGCCTACACCCAGATGCAGGTGGCCGACAGCATCTCCATCGCTGCGGGCAACGAAGGCGGCGTGGCGGGTCTCGGCATGGGCGCAGGCCTGGGCTTCGGCATGGGCGGCATGATGGCCGGCCAGATGGCCCAGTCGGGCCTGGGCATGGGCCAGCAGCAGATGCCCATGGCCGGAGGCGCCGCCGCGCCTCAGATGCCTGCCGCCCCCGCCAAATCGCTCAAAGAAGAATTGACCGAGCTGAAGGATCTCTTCGACAGCCAGCTCCTGAGCCAGGCCGAGTTCGACGCCCAGCGCGCCAACATCATGAAAAAGCACGGCATGGGGTGAGGCAGGTGTGGGGTCGTGAGGTGTGAGGTTAGATCGCGGCCCTTCGGGGCCGCTTTCGTTTTTAACCTCACCACCTCATTCCTCATATCTTATAACCTACTATCCATGGACCTCTCGGATCTGCGCACCCGCATCAACGCCGTGGACGACGAACTGCCGCGGCTGCTAACTGGTCACGAGACCAGCCCGCGCTGTGAAGGACCGCGTTTGGGGCGTTCATGGCGTCGTCATTAGGGTGTAGCGGGATCCCCGTCACGTACGGGTTCCCGGCGCTCGACTGGCGGGACGCCTCCGTCAGCAGGCGGGACGCTTGCGTCAGGCCGATCATGAGCCATCGATTCCTCGACCCTGTCCGGGGGGTCCGCGCCACACGGCTTGTCTCGTGAAGATGCGCCCGCGCTGAGCCGCCCGGGACCGGGCCACATGGCGATCACTAACGAGCCCGAGCGCCTACAAGCTCCCCTGCTGAGACCCTTCTTCGTCGAAACAAACGGCGGAAGCGTCTCCCAACGATGTCTCGACGGTCAACAGCGGTGAGATCGGGATGGACGCCAGATCCTCCATCCCAAAGCTCGCGAGGAGGTCTTCGGAGGGCACACCGTCGGCGGGCCGGACGCCCACCCACGCGTCTCGTCCGCTTCGCTTGGCAGCGTAGAGGCATCGGTCTGCAAGGTCGACGACGTGATTCCAAGAGAAGCGCTGAGGGTCAGCCTGCAGGAACGGGTAGACGGAGAACCCGACGGAGATCGTCTTCCGCAGGATTCGGCCGTTCCCGAGATCGAACGGGTGTTCACGCAGGCCCTTGCAGATGCGTTCGGCGAGCCTGCTGCCGTACGACCGGTTGCTGTTGAGGGCGACGACGAGGAACTCCTCTCCGCCCCAGCGGACTGCCGTGTCGGATTGGCGCATGTACTGACCGAGGAGGATCGCCGTCTGCTCGAGTATCTTGTCGCCAGCGAGATGTCCGTACGTATCGTTAACCTCCTTGAAGTGATCGATGTCCGCCATGAGGAAGACAATGTCGTTGTTGGTCGTCAGGCGATCGATGTTGCCCAGCCGCATTTCGCGGTGCGCTCTGTCGGCACGGGCCACGTCCTTAGGCAGGGAGATCTCGAGGTAGCGGCGATTCCTGAGTCCCGTAAGCGCGTCGGTGAGGCTGAGCTCCAACAGGGAGGCGTTGGCCTGCGCCAGCTCGTGCGTCCGCTGGGTGACGAGGATCTCGAGCTCGCGACCCCTCCGTTTCAGCACCTTGATGCGGGTTCTCACGCTCGCGGCGACCACGGCCAGCACGAGGGATACGCCAAGGAGCCGAATGGGCCACGTCTCCCACCATGCCGGGAGGATGACAAAACGGAAGTCGGCTGGTGAGCTCCATTTGCCGCCTCCGAGCCGCGATCGGACCTCAAATCGGTACGCGCCGGGCTGCAGGGAAGGGTAACGGGCCTCGCTCGTCTTCACCGACCTCCAGCCCGGCTCCAGCCCGATGAGACGGACCTGATGCTCGACCTGTCCCTCGTTGACGAAGCTTAGGGTCGAGAACCGGAGTTCGAGAGTGTTCCGCCGGCGAGGGACAGACTGTGTCCCGACAGCGGACACGGCTGCTGGGAGGCCGCCGAGGGTGGCATCGAGAATGACCGGGCGCGGTGCCGTTGGTTCCTGAGTCGCGCGCCCCCCGCGATATCGGCTCAGCCCGGAGCTGGTGCCCACGAACACGTCGCCATTTGCCTCGGCGAGAAAGGCCATCGAGTCGGTATCGTCACCGGCGAGTCCGTCGTCTACGCCGATATGACGAACTTCCCCGGGCCCCAGAACGTCGATGCCGTTTCCCGATCCCACCCAGAGGCGACCTCGCTTGTCATCGCCCAGAAGGTAAGTCTTCGCCGAGGTGAGGCCGGTGCTGTCATTCCTGTGCTCCAGAATTCGGAGCTTTCCAACCTCTGCCCGAAGCCTCGTGATGCCGACGGCGTCGAAATAGGCTACCCAGAGATCGCCCCCCTGGACTTCGGTGACGTACGAGACGTCTGTCCGTCGGAGTCCATCCTTCGTCGTGAAGCGACGCCACACCCCGTTCTCCCTGAGAAGAAGACCCAGCTCGCCCGTGGCCCAAAGCCTGGCGCGGGAATCTTCCAGGACGTAGCTGAAGCGCTCCGTGGCGGAGTCGTCCGGGACTTGAACACGCTGGAAGCGGGGCTCACCGACCCCAAGCCGGAGCAGGCCACCGCCGTCGGTGGCCACCCAGACGAATCCGAGCCGGTCGACCGTCAGGCTGAGAATCCGCTTTCCTTTCACCCCTTCCGCCAGGCCGAATCGACGGAGACGATGCGTTCGAGTGTCGAGGCAAAGCACCTCCGCCGGGCTGCCTCCCATCCAAAGCCGGCCGTCGGGCGCCTGGGCGACTCGCCGGATCGCATTCCGTTCCGTTCCTGCCACGACCTGCCAGCTCGCAGGCGCGGCGCGCACCAGGCCCTTCCCGGTGCCGACCCAGAATTGACCGGAGCGATCCCGAAGCTGGCACCACACGATATCGTCTGGCAGACCGTTCGCCTCGGCCCACTCCGACCACAGGCCGCGTCCCAGAATCCTAGAGACTCCGCGACTCGCCACCCACAGCGACCCTTCGCGATCCTCGAACACTCCGCGAATCCAGCGAGTCGGCAAGCCTTCGGCCTCGCCGAGTCGCGACCACCGCTCGCCGTCCCGGTGATAGAGGCCGTCCTCCGTTGGTACCCACAGAGAGCCGGAGCGATCCAGAGAGAGGAATCCGCGGTTGCTGATCCAGCTCACGTGAGCGCTCTCGTCCCGAAAGGCCTTCTCGTCGGGTTTCTTGGAGAACAAATGGTTCACCGACCGTGCCCAGAGACGTCCCGTCCCGTCCACCACGAGCGCGTCGACGCGCTCCGTCGCCTCGTCGGAACTGGTAGGCCAGAACGTCCACGCGCCGGCCGCGCCGAGATGGCCAACGGCGGTCTCGCTCGCGGCATAGACGTCCGTTCCGTGCGTGTCCACGTAGAGCGCCGTGGCGCCCCCACCTGGCCAGCCGGGCACGGCCTCGAATCGTCCTTGGGGATGCCCGCGAAACAGGCCGAGGGCGTTCGCGACCCAGAGATTGCCCTGCGAGTCGAATCCGAGACCGTTCACGTACGCCGGAGGCAGACCACCCTCCCGTGCCGGAGCCTCGAACCGGCCCCCCACCAGCCGAGCGACCCCAGACCAGGTCCCCACCCAAAGCTCGCCACCCTTTCCCGTGGCGAGGCTCGTGACATAGTTCGCGGGGAGGCCTTCGTCACTGCCGAATCGGACGAAGCGAGTCCCGTCGTACCGGTACACCCCGTCCTGCGTCGCCACCCAGATGAAGCCGGTGGAGTCTTGAGCGACGTACGTCGCAGCCAGGTTCCTAAGACCTTCCTTCGTGCCGTAGCTCCGGAATCGGAAGCGGGCGGGTGGAAGCTGGGTGACGGGGGCAGAATGGGCCACTACCGCGAGGAGAACGGCGCCGATCAGCGCACCCCTCACTTGCCAACCGGACGAGAGGCTTCTCGTGTATAGCCAGTACCTGACTAACCTGCTCAGCAACGCCATCAAATTCACCCATAGAAGGCGGTATCACCCTTTCCATCACTCGGATCAGCTCCATGTGTATACGGAATTCAACCTCCCCCATGTTGATGGTACGGGTGGATGGATCCCGGGTTCTGCACTAGGGATGGGGTGGAAAGGAGAGTGGTGACGGGCAGATGTGGTGTTCCAAGGTATTGGCATCGAGAAGTTCCTGCATGTTGATACGCCCTGTGACCACCCAGGTCAAGGAAAAGGTGGAGCTTCCGCGACCCTCGGTGATCGGGGTTGAATCACACTCCAGGTTTTCGAAGTTCTTTAAGCTCACTACGGTGGTTGAACCTTGGCATCAACGCTTGCTGAGTGCACGCGAGGATGACCATGGCTCGGGCCCTGCTGTGCCCTCGCCCCCGCGGAGCGGCCATCGGCGTTGCCGATGCGGTCCTATTCGCCATTCTTTACGAATGGGAATGACACGGGGCTATGCGATCCATGCGATGCGGCGCCTCCGGCGCGCTGTAATGGTTGTACAAAGACCACAACCGAATCGAATCTGTTAACCCATGCAGCTCCTGGATCCTAGCCCAAAGCTCATAGCTCACAGCCGATTACCGACTAAACTGGTCCATGGACCTCTCGGACCTCTCGGACCTCCGCACCCATATCAACGCCGTGGATGACGAGCTGCTGCGGCTGCTCAATGAGCGCGCGCGGCTGGTGTCGCAGGTGGGTGAGCTGAAGGCGAAGCAGGATTCGGCGTTCTATGTGCCGAGCCGCGAACAGGCCGTGCTGGAGCGGCTGCTGGCCAGCAACCCCGGGCCCTTCCCGAACGAATCCATCCGGCCCGTGTTCAAGGAAGTCATGTCCGCCTGCAGGTCGCTGGAGCAGGGGCTGCGCATCGCGTTTCTCGGGCCCGAAGGCACCTTCACCCACATGGCCATGAAGTACCAGTTCGGGCTCAGTGCCTGGGGCCTGCCGGTGGGCAGCATCGCGGCGGTGTTCGCCGAAGTGCAGAAGGGCGCGGCGGATTTCGGCGTGGTGCCCATCGAGAACAGCACCGATGGCGCGGTGACACATACCTTGGACACCTTCCTGGACAGCGACCTGAAGATCAGTGCCGAGATTGTCCTGGAAGTGGCCCAGTGCCTGCTGGTGCGGGCAGGGTTGGATCTCCCCGGCATCGAGCGCGTCTACAGTCATCCCCAAGGCCTCGGCCAATGCCGCAAGTGGCTAGAAGCCAACCTGCCCAAGGCGACCCAGGTGGAGGCCTCCAGCACCGCCGAGGCAGCCCGTCTCGCGAAAGAAGATCCAAGTGGCGCGGCCGTGGCGTCTGAGCTTGCGGCGGATCTTTTCGACCTCGCCATCCTTCGCCAGCGCATCCAGGATCTCGCGGAGAACGCCACGCGCTTCCTGGTACTTGGAAAGGTGCAAGCGGAGCCCACCGGGCGCGACAAGACGAGCCTGCTGCTCACCGCGAAGGATGGTCCCGGGATCCTGCTCCGCATCCTCCAGCCTTTCTCGGATGCGGGCCTGAACCTCACCAAGATCGAAAGCCGTCCCGGCCGCCGGAAGGCCTGGCAGAACGTCTTCTTCATGGATGTGGAAGGCCACCAGCAGGACGCGGCCATGGGCAAAGCGCTCGATGCGCTGCGGCCCCTTTGCGAAGCCGTGAAGGTGCTGGGAAGCTATCCGCGCGCGGATAAAACCTGAGCTATTTTCGCGATGGAATCTGGATCAAAGGCGTGGCGCCGCCCATGGGCGTGATCACCATGTTGCCCTTGGCGCCGATCTCCCGCAGGGCCTGGATGCGCTGGTACTCAATGATCTGCGGCGTCAAGCTCTGGCTCACGATCTGCTGGGCCTTGGCCTGGCCCTCGGCCTCGATGCGCTTTCGCTCCGCTTCCTGCTTCTCCTTCTGGAGCACGAAGGCCATCTTTTGCGCATCCTGGTCCGCGGCGATCTTGTCGTTGATTGCCCTTGTGATCTGGTCGGGAAGCAAGACGTTGCGCAGCAACATCTGTTCCATGTTGATGCCCCGGGCCTCGAAGGAGGTCTTGAGTGTTTTCGTCACCTGGTCCACGAAGGACTGGCGTTTGGAGGTGTAGAGTTCAGTGGCTTGCAAGCTGGCCGCCGCATCGCGCAGGCTCGCGCGGATCTCGCTGCGCAGGATCTTGTCTTCCACATCCGGGCCGATGTCTTTGTAGATTTGTGCGACCTTGGCCTGTTGGAGCGAGTAGAAGATCGTGGCGTCCAGCTTGACCGTCAAGCCATCGCTGGTGATGACAGCGATGGAGTCGTCGCCCCGCTTCTGGCCTTCGTCGGCAGCACCAGACATGGTGTAGTTCCGTGTGCGCACTTCCATTTCCGCCACGGTGGCGAACGGGTTGATGAAGTGCAGGCCCGAGGGCAACGGCTCCAAATTCACCTTACCGAAGAGGATGATGATGCCGGCCTGCCCGGGCGGAACGACGACGGCCATGGAACCGATGAAGAGCAGGACTCCAAGGCCTCCTGCGACCCATTGCATCTGGGCCAGGCGCTTTGAGAGCGGGAACTCGACCTTGGTCTTGAGCCGCCAGGCGGCGATTCCAGCAAGGATGAGGAGCAGTGCGGGGAAAATCATGGTGCCTCCGGGGGATGCCTGAACACTTTGCCAGTGTCACCAAGTACTGGCATCTCCCACAAGTGAAGCCGCCAGGGTGCCGCCAGAGGGCGGCTCGCGGCCGGCGAGGGGCAGGAAGCGATCCTTGTCCCGTCTATTCCTGTCTTCGTATACTTCGCGACGATAGTGTGAAGAGGTTTTCCCCGTGGTGATTGAAACGCGGCGATTATTTACGTTGCGCGGCCTTCCCCCCCGATTCTGGAATATACCTACCATCGTGCCTGACACCCTTCACAAGTCCTCCACACCAGCTTTGGAGCCAACCATGAACGCAGAAGCCATCCCGCCCGCCACTCCTGGCAAAGGCATGAGGATCGCGATGATCCTGGCGCGCAGCCTCATGGGGCTGCTCTTCGTGTTCGCGTCGGTCACTTATTTCTTCAAGCTCATCACGCCGCCGCCGCCCACGGGGGCCATGAAGGTTTTCAACGACGGCATCGAGGCGTCGCGCTACCTCATGCCCACCGTGAAGGTCGTCGAACTGGTCTGCGGCCTGGCCTTCCTGTCGGGCCGCTTCGTGCCCCTGGCCTCGGTGCTCATCGCGCCCATCATCGTGAACATCTTCCTGATTTCGGTATTCCTGATCGGCCCTCAAGGCCTACCGTTGGCGGTGTTCGTGGTCCTCGCCAATGGGTTCCTCGCCTACTACCACCGGGACCGCTACCGGCCCCTGTTCAGGTCTTGATCTGTAACGACCAATGTATCGAATCCATCGCAGGGTTCAACACCCGGTGGCGATTCTCGGCGGCTGGGTCGTCTTGACCCATCGAACTGAAGGAGATGGCGCTTCATATTGATTGAGAATTCCGCCAGACCGAATCGGCTGATATTGTGTAAATTATTTAAAATAGATCTATTTAATTATTGGAATGAGAAATGCTCTTGTTCAGCCTACGGCAGCTGACTACCAGGCGGGACCTTGCAATCCATCGCGCCTAGAAACTGAACGCCATCCCAGGGAGATCCATCATGAAATGGACCAGCATGTATCTGATCGGTTTCATCGTGCTCATAGGTGGCGTGCTGGCTGCCCTATGGAAAATGGGCGTGCTGGAAAGCATCGGCACCACCTGGACCGTGATCGGCCTCGTGATGGTGATTGGAGTTGGCATCATGCTTTCGGTTTCCCATGGCGGGATCAAGGAAAACATCGAAATCGACCGCAAGTAGCCTTGCGTTTGCCGAACCTTCCGGAGGCTTGACTCCATCCACGCGGGTGCTGGATGCCGAGGAATGCTGCGTCGGCGTCAAGCTGGTAAGGGATTCTGCTCTGCTTTCCAGCTCCTTCTCCACTGCATCAAGCCCACCGCGCACATGATCCCGAAGATCAGGTACAGCACCGCCGTGAGGTACAGGTGCTTGTAGATGAAGAGACCGATGCTGAGGGCATCCGTGGCGATCCAGAACCACCAGTGCTCCAGCTTTTTCCGGGTCATCAGCCACTGCGCGGTGATGCTCAGGGAGGTCGTCAACCCATCCCACCAGGGCACGGTGCTAGGTGTGTAGCGCATGAGCAGGAAGGCTAGCAGGACAGTCAAGGCGCCGGTGCCAGCCAGCTGGAACAAGCCTTCAAGAGGCTTGGTGCGGGTGATGGGCAGTTCCGTATCGCCCCGGCCGCCGTGCAGCCAGTGCCACCACCCATAAATGCCCAGCACGATGTAGAAGCCCTGCAGGCCCACGTCCGCAAACAACCCCGCCTTGAAGAACAGGAAGACGAAGAAGAGGTTGTTGGCGATGCCGATGGGCCAGTTCCAGATGTTCTCCCGGACGATGAGCCACACACAGGCGGCGCCCGTCACGAACCCCAGCAGCTCCGTCGCGTTTTGGCGGATGTAACCCAGGAAAGCCATTTGAAAAGGTACACTGGAAGGGTCCCGCCGAGGGACGCCGGAGGTGCCATGCCCGCTGCCCAAGGACAGTGCCCGTTGGATGCTGCCCAGATGGAGGCTTCAATCGAACGGCTCGCCCACCACATCGTGGCTGGATTGCGTCCGGACGAGGCCTTCGTGCTGGTGGGCATCCGCAGCCGCGGCCTGCCCCTGGCGGAGCGGCTGGCGCTGCTCATGCGGGAGATCACCGGCCGGCCGGCCCCCGTGGGTGTGCTGGACATCACGCTCTACCGCGATGACCTCACCGAAAAAGCGGGAACGCCCATCGTGCGTCCCACGGAAATCCCCTTCACCCTGAAGGACCGCACCGTGATCCTCGTGGATGACGTGCTCTACACGGGCCGCACCGCCCGCGCAGCGCTGGACGCGCTGCTGGACCACGGCCGGCCCACCCGGGTGCTACTGGCGGTGCTGGTGGACCGCGGTGGCCGTGAGTTGCCCATCCAGGCGGACTTCACTGCCCTGATGGTGAAGGTGGAAAATCACCAGCGCGTGTCGGTGAAGATCCAGGAGCTCGACGGCGAGGATGGCGTCTACATCGAGTCCATCGAGGGAAGGGAATAAACATGGTGGCTGAGCGCTACGCCTTTCCGCACAAGCACCTGCTGGGCATCGAGCCCTTGAGCCCCCGCGACATCACCACCCTCCTGGACCAGGCCGCGGCTTTCGAAGAAGTCTGCGAGCGGCCCGAGATCAAGATCGTGCCGGCCCTGCGCAAGCGCGTGGTGGTGAACCTCTTTTTCGAGAACAGCACCCGCACCCGCAACAGTTTCGAGATCGCGCAAAAGCGCCTGAGCGCCGAGATCATCAATTTCGACGCGGACACCAGTTCCCTGAGCAAGGGCGAAACGCTCATCGACACGGCCATGAACCTGCAGGCCATGCATCCGGATCTCATCGTCATGCGCCATAGCGCGCCCGGGGCCCACGCGCTGCTGGCCCGGCACATGCAGGCCAGCATCGTGAACGCCGGGGACGGCGCCCACGAGCACCCGACCCAGGCCCTGCTGGATGCCTACACGCTGCGGAAAAAATTCGGAAGCATCGAGGGATTGAAGATCGCCATCGTGGGCGATATCCGCCACTCTCGGGTGGTGCGGTCCAATTTGTGGCTGCTCACCAAGATGGGCGCCAAGGTCACGCTGGTGGGTCCCCCTACCTTGCTGCCGAAGGAAATGAAGGCCACTTGGCCTGCAGTGGATTTCACCAGCGACTTCGAATCCATCATTCCGTATCAGGACGCCATCATGATGCTGCGCGTCCAGTTCGAGCGGGGCACCGGCGGCTTCATCCCCGGCCAAGGCGAGTACATCCGCTTCTTCCAGCTCAACTGGGAACGCATGAAGCTGGCCAAGGCCGAGGTGGCCGTGCTCCATCCAGGCCCCATCAACCGCGGCCTCGAAATCACTTCCGAGGTCGCCGACGGACCCAACAGCCTCATCCTCGATCAGGTCACCAACGGCGTGCCCGTGCGCATGGCGGTCATGTACCTGCTCTGCAATCCCCACGGCGAAACCGTGCCCTGATGCCGCTTCCTGTGGAGCGCATCCTGAAGTCCATCCTCGTCCTACGTGGCGAGAAGGTCATCCTGGATGCGGATCTGGCAGGGCTCTATGGAGTTGAAACGGGTGCCTTGGTAAGAGCCATGAAACGCAATATTGAGCGCTTTCCGCCAGATTTCATGTTCCAGCTATCCGAGGAGGAATGGGCGGACTTGAGGCGCCAATTTGGCATCTCAAGTTCTTGGGGTGGCCGCCGCACCGCGCCCTTTGCCTTCACGGAACAAGGCGTGGCAATGCTTTCCAGCGTGCTTCGCAGCGAGCGGGCCATCGCCGTGAACATCCAGATTATGAGAGCGTTTGTCGAACTCAAGCGCATGCTCGCCACCCATGCGGACCTCGCGAAAAAGATCGAGTCACTGGAAAAGAAGTACGACAGCCAGTTTCGGGCTGTGTTCGATGCCATTCGTGAATTGATGGCACCCCAGGTAAGTGCGAAGAAGCAGCCCATCGGATTCAAAGTGAAGAAGCAGCCATGATCTCCGGCCCCATCACACTCCTGATCCTCGACGGCTTCGGCGACGGGCCGCGCAATGCGTTTGACGCCACCTTCACGGCGGGGATGCCGCATCTGACTGAATTGAGAAAGCGCTATGCCTGCACGCAATTGATCACGTCCGGTGAGGCGGTGGGGCTGCCCGAGGGGCAGTTCGGCAACTCCGAAGTGGGCCACATGAATCTCGGCGCCGGGCGCGTGGTGTGGCAGGAATTGACGCGCATTGATGCCGCCATCCGGCGCGGCACTTTTCGGGAGAACGTCCCCATCGCCAGGCTGATGGCGGGTCTCAGGGCCGGCCGAAAGCGCCTTCACCTGCTGGGTTTGGTCAGCGACGGCGGCGTGCATAGCCATCAGAACCATCTCGTGGCGCTCGCCAAGTGGGCCCAGGATGAAGGGATTCCCACCACCATCCACGCCTTCCTGGATGGCCGTGACACCGCCCAGAAAAGCGCGGACGGCTATCTGCAATGGCTCGCCTTCCAGCTCCGGGACTGCCCGCTGGTCGCCATCGGATCGTTGTGCGGGCGCTACACCGCCATGGACCGCGACAAGCGCTGGGACCGCACCGAGCGAGCCTGGAAGCTGCTGGTGGATGGCGTCGGCGAGTTCGAATCCCAGGACGCGGCTTCAGGCATCGCCGACGCCTACGCCCGTGGGGAAACCGATGAATTCGTGTCGCCCACCAAGCTCGCGGCCTTCCATCACATCGCGGAAGGCGATGGCGTCCTCTACTTCAATTTCCGCGCGGATCGCGGCCGGCAGATGTGCCAGGCCCTGGTGTCGCCGGAGTTCAATGGTTTCACCCAACGCTTCCGGCCCAGGATTTCGCTGCTCACTTTCACGCAGTACGACATCCTGCTGGACCCCTATCTGTCCGTGGCCTACCCGCCCCAGAACCTCACGCGCATTCTGGGGGAAATCATCTCTGGAAAGGACTGGAAGCAGTTCCGCACCGCGGAAACCGAAAAATACGCCCACGTCACCTACTTCTTCAACGGCGGGCGCGAAGAGGCTTTCAAAGGCGAGGACCGTAGGCTGGTACCTTCGCCCAAGGTCCCCACCTACGACCTGCAGCCGGAGATGAGCTGTTTGGAAGTGACGCGCGGCTTGGTGGTGGCCATCCGCAGCGGCGATTACAAGCTGCTGGTGTGCAACCTCGCCAACGGCGACATGGTGGGCCACACTGGCGATCTCAGCGCCGCCACCACCGCCTGCGAAGTCCTGGACGAGGCCATCCGCGTCATCAGCGATGCGGTGCTGGAACAGAAGGGCGCGCTGTTCATCACCGCCGATCACGGCAACTGCGAATGCATGCGGGACGAGGCCGGGAATCCCCATACCTCCCATACGTTGAATCCCGTGCCCGCCGTGCTGGTGGCCGAAGGCTTCGAGGCCCGGCAACTACACGCCGGCGGCGCTCTGAGCGATGTGGCCCCCACGCTGCTGAAGCTCATGGGCGTGGAGCAGCCAGCGGAGATGGATGGGAAGGCGCTGTTCTAGGACGTGGGCGGAAGGCCAGCGCTCACTTTCCCCGGTTGCTGCTCCGCATGTGCGCCGCGCCCGCGGCCTTGCCCGCGGGCTTGGTGCTGGCTTTCACCTTGGGCATGGGGCTCTTGCCGCCCTGCAAGGCTGGCTTGGAGTCGGTGGTGACTTCGGCTTTTTTGGGTGTCAGGTGTTTCATGATGTCAGCGGCTGCGGATAAATCAGGCTTTGCGGTCATTTAAGGCTCCTCGGTCTTTTCTAAGCTCATTCTAGCGCGGTTGGGCCTTGAAGCGTATCTTGGTGGCGCTAACCCGATCAAGGAGGCACCTATGCGACTCACCCTTTTCCTGGCCCTCGGCCTCGCCGTGGCGGCGGCGCCCCCGCCCGCCCAGGACAAAGCAAATGACAAGAAAGCTCCGTCCACCATGGCCTCGATGATGCCCAAACCCGGGCCGGAGATGGCCAAGATCAAGAGCATGGTGGGCACCTGGCAGGTAGAGGAGACCATGGAGGCCAGCCCCATGGGGCCTGGCGGAAAAGGGCACGGCATTAGCCATGTGACTTCAGGTCCCGGTGGACTTTCGATCATCATCAACTACCGCTCCACCAGCGGGCACATGAAGGGCTACCGCGGCCTCGGCGTGGTGGCCTGGGACGGGGAAGCCAAGGTCTACAAACAGGTCTGGACCGACAACATGGCACCCATGATCATGGTGTCCACGGGCAATTGGGAGGGTGACAAGCTCGTCATGGATTCCGAAGGCACCATGATGGGCAAGCCATTCAAGGGGCATGACACGCTATCCGGCATCGGCACGGATACATTCACGCTCATCTCCGAGATGTCCATGGACGGCAGCCCCATGGCCAAGGTCATGACCCTCGTGCATAAACGGGTCAAGGCCACGGAGGCGAAACCCGCCGAGAAGAAAGAAGAAGTGAAGAAGTGAGAATTTAAGGTTTGAAACCTACGTGCAGCGCCACGATGCCGCCGGTGAGGTTGGTCCAATGGACCTTCTGGAATCCGGCGGCTTCCAGTTCCGCAGCAAGCTGGCTCTGATCCGGGAAGGCGCGGATGCTTTCCGGCAGGTAGGTATAGGCGGAACCATCGCCGGAAATCATCGCGCCAACTCGTGGCAAGATCCAGCGCGAGTACCAAGCGTAAAGCCCGCGGAAGCCAGGGACCACCGGGGTTGAGAATTCCAGCATGGTGAGCTGGCCGCCAGCCCTCAGGACCCTCAGGAATTCGGCGTAGGCCTTAGCGCGGTCTTCCACATTGCGGATGCCATAGCAGATGGTGATGCCGTCGAAGGTTCCATCCTTGAAAGGCAGGCCTTGGGCGTCCGCATCGCTGCTGGCCCAGATGAGAGGGGCCAGCCCCTTCTTGCGGAACTTGGCCGGACCCAGCCGCAGCATGGCGTGGGTGAAATCAGTGCTGACCACTTCGGCGCCACGCTTGGCCAGCGCGATGGAGGAATCCCCGGTGCCCGCGGCCACGTCAAGCATTCGCTTGCCTGGAGCGGCGCCGCTGGCCCGGGCCATCCGCCCCCACCAATAGAAATCAATGCCTCCGGAGAGGAGGTGGTTCAGCAGATCATACTTCCCGGCGATGCCCGAGAACATGGCCTGCACTTGTTTTCCTTCGGGCACGCCACCTCCAATAGTTGATGATCGCAAGTTTTTCACGCTTAGGGGCCGTGTCAAAATAACCTGTGCAGTTCAGGTTATTTTGCTACGGCCCCTTATGTCGGGGCGCCATCGAATAAACCAGATTATTTTGCAGCAACGACTTACCCAAGGTATGGGTGGAACGGAGACCCGGTCGGCGCGATGATCGTCCGATCCCTGGAGGAACCTATGCCCACTGCGACCACCTCGACCCCCGAGCTAGTTCAAGGCGGATCCTTCCTGCTGACCCCCATTGGGCAATTGCCCCAGTTCACCCCTGAAGACCTTTCGGACGACTCGAAGGAGTTCGGGAGGGCCGCCCGGGATTTCATCGAAGGCGAAGTGCTGCCCAGGGACGAGGACATCGACAAGCTGGACCTCCCGCTGACCGTCGAACTGCTGAGGAAGGCCGGTGAGATCGGCCTTCTGAGCATCGAAATCCCCGAGGCCTATGAAGGCCTGGAGCTGGACAAGCGGAGCTCGCTCCTGGTGCTGGAAGAGATGAGCAAGCAGGGCAGTTTTTCCGTGAGCTATGGCGCCTGCACGGGCATCGGCACCCTGCCCATCGTGTATTTCGGAACCGAGGCCCAGAAAAAGCAATATCTGCCCAAGCTGGCGGCCGGGAAACTGCTGGCGGCCTACGCGCTGACCGAGGCCGAAAGCGGTTCCGATGCCATGGGGGCGAAGACCACCGCCGTGCTGGACGGGGATTCCTGGGTGCTCAACGGCACCAAGATGTGGATCACCAACGCGGGCTTCGCGGACATTTTCTGCACCTTCGCGAAGGTTGACGGGCAGCATTTCAGCTGCTTCATCCTCGAGAAGGATGATCCTGGGCTGAGCACCGGCGCCGAGGAGCACAAGCTTGGCATCAAGGGCAGTTCCACGCGGACGCTCATCCTGGAGAACTGCCGCATTCCCAAGGACCGCCTGCTGGGCGAGATCGGCAAAGGCCACAAGATCGCCTTCGGCATCCTCAACATCGGCCGTTTCAAGCTGGGCGGAGGCTGCATCGGCGGCGCCAAGCGGGTGATCGAGTACACGCTGAAATACACCGCGGATCGCCACCAGTTCGGCAAGCCCCTGAATTCCTTCGGCCTGATCCAGCAGAAATTGGCGGACATGGCCACCAAGATTTTCGTGGGCGAAGCCATGAACTGGCGGACCATCGGCTACATTGACGATGCCCTGTGCCAGAGCAGCTGGTCCGATGCGGATGCCGGGGCGAAAAAAATGAAGGCCATTGATGAGTTCTCCATCGAGGCTTCCATCGCCAAGG
>JAJYMZ010000157.1 GCA_021786615.1 Acidobacteriota bacterium | reverse complement strand
GTTACGAAAAAACGGCCGCCAGCTTTGTAGCCTTGCTGCATCTGGCCGCCGCAGTGATCTGCTTGAGGAGGGTTGGATTAATTTACGGATAAGCTCTAAATCAACCAAACAAAGGTCCCGCGCTGGGCCTGATGCCCAGGTAGGAATAGGCCGCCTCGGTGGCGCGCCGGCCCTGCTGGGTGCGGTCCAGGAAGCCGATCTGCATGAGATAGGGTTCCACCAGATCTTCCAGCGCGCCGCCGTCACCCTCTCCCAAGGCCGCGGCCAGCGTGCGCACACCTACGGGGCCGCCCTTGAACTTGCCGCAGAGGGCTTCGAGATAGTCACGATCCAGGCCGTCCAGGCCAAGGTCGTCCACTTCATGCAGTCTCAGGCAGGCGTCGGCGATGTCGGATGTGATGATGCCCTGCCCTTTCACCTCGGCGTAATCGCGGCATCGGCGCAGCAGGCGGTTGCAGATGCGCGGCGTGCCCCGGGAACGCCGGGCGATGGCCACGCCGCCTTCGGCGGCCAGCTCGATCTTCAACACCTTCGCGCTGCGATCCGCGATGACCGTAAGCTCGGCCCGGCTGTAGTAGTCCAGCCGGTGCACCATGCCGAAGCGGTCGTGGAGGGGCTTGGAGATGAGCCCGGCGCGGGTGGTGGCGCCCACCAGGGTGAAGGGCCGGAGATCCACCTTCAGCGTCTGCGCTGAGGGCCCCTGGCCGATGAGGATGTCCAGCTTGCGGTCTTCCATGGCGGAATACAGCAATTCCTCGATGGCGGCGGGAAGGCGGTGGATCTCATCAATGAACAGGAATTCACCCTCCTCCAGATTCGTCAGGATGGCCGCCAGGTCACCCTTCTTTTCCAAAGCCGGGGCCTGGATGACTTTGCAGGAAACACCCATTTCGTTCGCCAGCACATGGGCCAAAGTGGTTTTCCCCAGCCCCGGGGGGCCGAAAAGCAGCACGTGATCCAGGACCTCTCCGCGCATCTGGGCCGCCTGGAGGGCGATCTCCAGCCGGGCCTTGATCTTTTCCTGGCCGATGTATTCCCCTAGGCGCTTGGGCCGAAGGGTGTATTCGCCCTCCTCCGGCTGGAAAGCGTCCAAATCGGGATGTCGCTGGTGATCCACGTCAGTCCTAGAAGAAGCTTGGAAGATTCATTTCATCATGATTCGTCACGTAAGCCTTTGCTTGTGCTGGGCTCCTGAAAGGATACCTTTGTTTTTACACAGTTTATCCGCGGAGACGACTTGCCCCAGCGCCATCAGATGCTTCTCCGGGACCGCCATGGTTTCGAGCGGACGCTGATGTTGAGCCGAGCGGTGACCCTGGGCAGGCAGAACCATTGCGACATCGTACTCACGGACAGCATGATCAGCCGCGCGCATCTCCGCATCGAGATGGTTGAGGGGCAGTGGTGGGTCGAGGACCTGAAGTCTTCCCATGGCAGCTTCCTGGATGACAAACCCATCACCCGCGTGCCGTGGAAGGCGGGCGAGACCATCCGGCTGGCGGATGGAGCCTACTTCATCACCCTGAAATCCGAACTCCAGGCCGCGACGGAAGTGAACATGCAGGCCATCCTGCAAACCGCCCAGCTGCTGGCGGAGGATGTAGAGCTGGACGATATCCTGGACCAGCCCCTGGAACGCCTGCTGCCGATCTCCGGCACGGACCGGGGCTTCATCATGCTGCTGGAAGGCGGCGAACTGGTGGCCAAAGTGCAGCGCGGACTGGGCCAGGAACTGGAGCGCAGCATCCAGCTCTCCATGTCCAGCGTGCATTCGGTGTTCGAACGGGGCGAACCCATCTGGATCCACAACGTCTCGGACAACGAGAAACTCATGAGCCAGCAATCCATCCTGGACTTGCAGCTCAAGACCATTCTCTGCCTGCCCCTCACCCTGAAGGGGAAGCGCATCGGCGTGGTCTACCTGGATTCCAAGCGCATCATCACGGAGCCCGTGGATCGTCCCATCTTCGAGGCCATCGTGGGCCTTTGCGCCATCGCCATCGAGCGGGCCCGGCTCTCCGAGGACAACCTCCGCAACCAGGTGCTGGCCACCGTGGGCCAGGTCGCCAGCAGCATCGTGCATGATTTCAAGAACGCGCTGTTCGTGGTGCGGGGACATGCGGAACTGCTGGAAGTCCTCAATCCCGACGACAAATCCAGGCACCACGTGTCCAAGATCCTGGAAGCGGTCCAGCGCCTGGGCGAAATGAGCATGGACGTGCTGGACTACGCCAAGGTGCGGGAACCCCGGCGGGAGAAGGTGGAGCTGAAGCTTTTCCTGGCCAGCCTGGTGGAAGCCATCCGGCCCCACGCCGGGGACCTGGGCGTGGACATCCTGAGCGAAGACGCCCCCTGCTCCGCGAATCTTGATCCGGGCCGCTTCTCCCGCGTCATCGAGAATCTGCTGGCCAACGCCCTGGATGCGGTTTCGGAGAAAGAAGGCGCGCGCAAGGTGTCCATCAGCTGGGAAAGGGTGACCGGCGGCGTGCAGATCCGCGTGACCGACAACGGCAAAGGCATTCCCCGCAAGGTCCAGCGGAGGATCTTCGAGCCCTTCTTCAGCTACGGGAAAAAGAAGGGCACGGGCCTGGGCATGGCCACGGTCAAGAAGATCGTCGAGGAGCACGGCGGTTCCATCGAGGTGAAAAGCGAAGAAGGCGAGGGCACCGTGGTGATCCTGTCCATACCGGATAGCATCAATGCCAAGGAGAGCACCGGCGGGCTGTCCAGCACGGGTCAGACCGAGGCCCTGCGCAAGACCAATCCCCCGACGCCGAAGTCTGGCACCGTGAGGAGCATTTGATCAGGGTCGGCTCCGGATTCGATGTCCACCGCTTCGCGGCTCCTGAAAACGGCCGGCCCTTGGTGCTCATGGGCATCCACGTGCCCTTCGGCCGTGGCCTCGCGGGCCACAGCGATGCGGATGTCATGCTTCACGCCCTCATGGACGCGCTGCTGGGCGCCGCAGGGCTCGGCGACATCGGCCAGCATTTTCCGGATAGCGATGCTGCATTCAAGGATTCAGACTCTTCGCGACTGTTGGAGCGCGTCATGGATGAGCTGCGGAGCCGCGGCTGGCGCGTGGAGAACGCGGACGTGTGCCTCATCGGCGAGCAGCCCAGGATCGGCCCTCATCGGCAGGCCATGCGGGAGCGCATCGCGCTGATGCTGGGCACCTCGGGCACCACCGGCACGCGCATCCCCCTGCCTTATACCGAGGCCGATACGCAGCGCTGGTGGA
>JAJYMZ010000331.1 GCA_021786615.1 Acidobacteriota bacterium | reverse complement strand
GAATTGAAGCCGGGCCAATATGTCTTACGTGATTCGAAACCCCAACCTGCTTTTGAACGCAACATCTCAAAAGAATTGAGGTCGATAGTCCTGGACCGGAATGGCTTCACCTGCCAGATGTGCGGGGCAACCGCCGGCGAGCCGCACCCCTATGATTCAACGCGGAAAACCAGGCTTCACATAGGCCACATCAAGGACAAATCCATGGGAGGAACGGATGATGCATCCAACCTTCGCGCAGTTTGTTCCGTATGCAATGAGGGCGCTAGCAACATCACCGCGGAGCGGCCGATTTACGCCAAATTGAAAGCCCAGGTATCGAGGGCTGCGAACGATGTCCAAATCGAAATCATGAATGCCCTGATCCGGAAGTTTCCACACCAAGCTGACCTAGCCTTGAATAAATCACGAAAGTAACCCATGCGACTTCTTGATCAACTCCGACCGCTTTCCTTTGAGCTGGGCACCCAGGTTCACGCCGATGGTTCCTGTCTGGTGAAACTCGGCAATACCCACGTGCTGTGTTCCGCCAGCCTGGAAGAAAAAGTCCCGGGCTGGATGCGGGGCAAGGGGATGGGCTGGATCACGGCGGAGTATGGGATGCTGCCGCGCTCCACCCACACGCGCACGGACCGCGAGGCCGCCCGGGGCAAGCAGCAGGGCCGCACCGTGGAAATCCAGCGGCTCATCGGCCGCTCCCTGAGGCAGGCGGTGGATCTGAAAGTTTTGGGCGAACGCCAGATCACGCTGGATTGCGACGTGCTCAATGCGGATGGCGGCACCCGCTGCGCGGCCATCACGGGCGCCTGGGTGGCCCTGGCCATCGCCTTGAAAAAAGCCGAGCTCTCGGCGGCGCTGGTGCGGCAGGTATCGGCGGTGAGCGTGGGCATCGTGGAAAGCGGAGAAGGCCGCCGGGGCCAGGCCCTGGACCTAGAATACGAGGAGGACCATCTCGCCGCCGTGGACTGCAACCTGGTGGCGGCCCGCGCCATGGAGGGCCGCGACCTGGAATTGGTGGAGTTCCAAAGCACCGGCGAAGGCCGCAGTTTCACCAAGCAGGAAGCCTCGGACCTATTGGATTTGGGGCTCGTCGGGTGTTTGCGGTTGATGGCCGCGCAATCGGAAATGCTTTAGTGAAGAGTCTGACCTACGGGATCGGGCGCTTCATGCACCGGCGCGACTGAAATAGCCCTCGGTTGCTGCCCATAGCCCACCGCCTGCCATGAAAATCACACCCAAGCCTTCGCTTCCATGGGCTACAGGCCTCAGGCTGCGGGCTTCAGGCAAAACAACGGAATGCCTCCGCTGGCACCCTGAGGGATACGATCCTGAAGCCCGAAGCCAGAAGCCCGAAGCCAATCGAGATTTTCATTCCACAGCGGGTCCCCCGCAGGGGGATTGCGTCTACAGCCTACAGCCACAGCGCATTGTGATCTCCGCCCAGTTTTTGGGATCGGGAAAAGCGCGCGTTCCGGCGATACTGGAGGCTGGCCTTAGGGGCCGTTGCAAAACAACCAGTGCGGTTCTGGTTGTTTTGTCATGGCCCCTGATGCCGGTCCACCATCGTCATGACCAAGCTATTTGGTCGCAACGGCTCAGGCCACTTGGGGATGCTCCATGCGCTATTTGCCCACCGCCTCCGCGGAAGACCGCGCCCTGCTCGGCGCCATCGGCGTCACCCGCGCCGAAGACCTGCTCACGGGCGTGCCTGAACATTTGAAGCTGCATCGCCCCCTGGAGCTTCCACCCACCTCCAGCGAGCTGGAAGTGCTCCGCGAAATGGAGATCCTGGCGAAGCTCAACACCCGCTTCACCACGGGCTTTCTCGGCGCTGGCGCCTATGCCCATTTCATCCCCAGCGCCATTGATCAGCAGATTTTGCGCCAGGAATGGTTCACGGCCTACACGCCCTACCAGCCGGAGATTTCTCAAGGAACGCTGCAGCACATCTTCGAGTACCAGACTCTCATATGCGATCTCACGGGGCTTGACGTGACCAATGCCAGCCTCTACGACGGCGGCACCAGCTGCCTGGAAGCGGCGCTCATGGCCGTGCGTGTGCAGAAAAAGCGCGACAAGGTGCTGGTGAGCGCGGGCCTGCATCCCCATTATCTCGCGGTGATGCGCACGGGTTTTGAAGCCCATGAGTCCTTGGAATTGGTGGAAGTGGCCGCGGTGGATGGCGTCACCGATCTCATGGACCTGGCGGCCAAGCTCGATGAAACCGTCGCGGCGGTGCTGGTGGGATATCCGAATTTCCTGGGGGCCGTGGAAGATCTCAAGGCCTTATCGGACCTGGCCCATTCCAAAGGCGCGCTGCTCATCAGCGTGACGCAAGAGGCCATGGCCTTCGGCTGGCTTCAGGCGCCGGGGAAAGTCGGCGCCGACATGGCCTGCGGCGAGGCCATGAGCTTCGGCAACTCCCCCAATTTCGGCGGGCCTTACCTGGGCTTTTTGGCGGTGAAGGATGCCTTCAAGCGCGAGATCCCGGGCCGGGTTGTGGGCCAGACCCAGGATCTGGACGGCCGCACGGGCTACGTGCTGACCCTCACCGCACGGGAGCAGCACATCCGCCGCGACAAGGCCACCAGCAACATCTGCTCGAACCAGGGCCTCGTGGCCCTGCGGGCCAACATCTTCCTGCAACTGGCAGGCCCCGAAGGCATCAAGGGCCTGGCGGAACAGAACGCCGCCAAGGCCCAGTACCTCCGCGAGCGCCTGCTGGAGCTGCCCGACTGGGACGCGCCCTTCGACGTGCCTTTCTTCAACGAATTCGTCCTGCATCACACCGGCGATCTGAAAACAATGAACGAAGCCCTGATCGCCGAGGGCATCCTGCCGGGCCTGGATCTCACGCCCTACGGCCACAAGAACTGCATCCTCTGGTGCGCCACGGAACTCAACACGCGCACGCAGATCGAGCATTTGATCGAAGTGCTGGCGCGGGTCGCGTCGGTGGTCGGGTAGATAAAAAAAACCACGCGGAGGGTCGCGGAGGTACGGAGGGCAGCGGAAGAAAACAACTTCACTCAACTCCAAATTTCCTGATCCACCCAAACATCTTTTCTTTTCTCCGCGTCCCTCCGCTTCTCTGCTCCCCTCCGCGTAGTCGCCTTTTTTCAACTGCAAGGACTCAAAAATGTCTCTCCGATCCCGCGAACCCCTCATCTTCGACCGCTCGGTGCCGGGCAAGGTGGGCCTCGACCTGCCCAGGCTGGACGTGCCTGTCGCCAAGGACACGAGGCCGCCGCATCTCAAGAGAT
>JAJYMZ010000258.1 GCA_021786615.1 Acidobacteriota bacterium | reverse complement strand
CTTCCGGCCCCGAGTGGCGGCGCGCGGTGCGCGGAGCCGCGCCGGTGGTGGATTTCGCGGTGGTGCTGGACGGCTCCAGTTCCATGAAGGCGCTGGATGATGGCAAGGAAAGCCGCTGGGACGCCGCGCGGCGCCTGCTGGAATCCTTCATCGCCAAGCGGCCGGATGATCGCTTTGCCATCGTGCTCTTCAGCGCCCATCCCGTGACCCTGAGCCCCCTCACCGCCAACCATGGAAGGCTGCGGCGCCTGCTGGACACCCTGGAGCTGGACGTCCGGGACGATGGCACCGCCATCGGTTCGGGCTTGATGACCGGCGTGCGGCGCCTGGCGGACAGCCCCGCCCGCAGCCGCGTGATCCTGCTGCTCACGGACGGGGCGCAGAACCGCGGCCGGGTGAGCGCCCTGGAAGCCGCCGCCGAGGCCAAGTCCCAGGGCATCCGCGTCCACACCGTCGCCATCGGCAAGGCCAGCGGCGAGAGCCTGTATCCCCTTGAAGGCGGCGGACGGGCCTGGCTCAAGGTGGACACGGATCCCGAGACACTGAAAAAAGTTTCCGCCCTCACCGGAGGCGAAGCCTTCGCCGCCGACGATCCCGCGGGCCTCGCCCGCAGCCTGCAAGCCATCGGCAGTCTTGAGAAAACAGTGCTTCCAGTGGACCCGCCCACCGAAGGCGAACCGCTGGCCCAATGGCTGTTGATGGCCGCGGCCATCCTCACACTCCCCCTGGTTCTCGACATCTTCCGCAAGCGCGGCCGCAGACATCCCGCGTGGGTGGAGCCATGATGCCGTTGATCCCAGAATCGTGCGTTGCCGCGACAAGATTTTCAATTTTCGATTTTCGATTTTCGATTGAAGCTCGATGGAAGATGCGCCGCCTAATCGTAAATGGAAAATCGAAAATCGAAAATCGAATGGATTGCGGCCCCGGCCGCACTGAGGTTCCATGCCATTAGCACCCCTCATCGCTCCCGACCGCCTGGCCGCGCTGCTGCAAAGCGTGGAAGTCCCTGATGCGTTGCGCGAAGCCGCGCTGGAATGGAACGACAAGCTCTCTGGCTATCAAAGCGGCATCGTCAAAGAGCAGCAGAACCGGGGCCAATTCCTCCAGCTCATCTTCCGCGAAGGGCTTGGATTCAAGCCGGATGGCACGGTCCCGCCAGAACGGCCCTTCACCATGCGGGAAGAGCAGAAGACGGAAGTGCGGCAGGATTTCCCCGACGCATCCTTCGGGAGATTCGGCGGGCTTGAGCGCGAAGACGCCACCTATGCGGTATTGGAGCTGAAAGATAGCGATAAGGATCTGGATCAGCGGCCCGCCGGAGCCTACTCGAAATCGCCCGTGGAGCAGGGCTTCTCTTACGCCGACAAGCACCAGCACGCAGAGTTCATTCTTGTATCGAATTTCCGGGAGATTCGCCTCTACGCCCGCCAGGCCCGCCAATTGCGGGCCTGGACGTTTCACTTCCAGCGCCTCGCCCACGCGGACAGGGAGCTGGTGCTGAAGGAATTGGCCTTCTTTTTGTCACCTTATCAGTTGATCCCCGGCGAGCCCGGCGGTCAGCCCAAGCTCCTGGGCCACATCCAGGCGGCGCCGCTCCAGCAGGAACGCATCACGCGGGAATTCTTCGCCGAATTCAAGGCGCTGCGGGACGAGGCCAGAAGTTATTACGCGAGGCTTCTGCTGGACCAGAATGATCAAGAATCGGATTCGAAAGCCCTGCGGGCTTCGCAAAAACTACTGAACCGCACCCTGTTCGCGGGCTTCGCTCAGAGCCGCCATCTGCTGCCCGAGCACCTGCTGGCGGATCTCCGGGACCACACGGGCCGCCTGGAAGAAAAGCCCATCCATCGCAATCTGAAAAAACTCTTCCAGCACATGGACAAGGGCTTTCTGCGCCACTTCACGGGCAGCGCGGCCATGCTCGAAATCCCCGGATTCAACGGCGGGTTGTTCCGCAAAGACCCGGTGGTGGATGGCTCCGGCATGGCCCTCACCGAAGAACTGTCCCTCAAGCTGCTGCACCTGGCGGATCGGGATTTCCTGACTGAGCTGCCCGTGAGCGTGCTGGGCCACTGCTTCGAAGCCAGCTTGCGTGATCTGGACGCCGCCACGGGCAGCGCCGGGGACACGCGCCACGATGAGGGCATCTACTACACCCCCGATTGGGTCACGCGCTACATTTGCCGCCAAGTTCTGGGGCCGTTGGTTGAAGCGCGGCGGAAATCGGCAAAGGAAGCCACCGAACAGAAGAGGGGAAAAAGACTCATGAAGCAGGGCCAAGCCCAAGCGGAATGGGATCTGGCGGCGTTCCACGGCCTTTGGAATGGCGCGTCGGAATTGCGGATCCTGGACCCCGCCTGCGGAAGTGGCGCCTTCCTGGCCATGGGCCATCGGGTGCTGGTGGAACTTCTGGAACCGCATCGCCGGCAAGCCATCGCCCAGGCCTCCACGCTGCCTGATACGGTTCAAAACTCCGCCCACGAAGAATTCCCGGGGTTCCAGGTGGCCGAGGAAACACCGCGCTCCAAAGCCCTCGCAGGAATCGAGTCCCTGCCCTCCCTGGAGCGCTGCTTCTTCGGCGTGGATCTCCATGCGGAAGCCGTGATGCTGGCCCAGCTTTCGCTTTGGCTGGAGACGGCGCGGAAGGGCGCGAAACTCTCGGACCTATCGGATCGCGTCAAGCAGGCCAACAGCCTCACCGCCGACTGGGGCCAGCTCTTTCCTGGCCAGAGCTTCGACGCCATCATCGGCAACCCGCCCTACGTGCGCATGGAACTCTTCAAGGATCAGAAAGCCCATCTCAAGATGGCATTCCCGGAAGTCCACGAAGAGCGCGCGGACCTCTACTGTTATTTCTTCCAACTTTCCGGCGAACTGCTCAAAGAAGGCGGACGCTACGGCATCATCGTCAGCAACAAATGGCTGCGGGCCAAGTACGGAACCCCTTCCCGGGCCTACCTGAAAGCCCATTTCCAGATCGAAGAGCTGCTGGATTTCGGAGAACTGCCTGTGTTCGTGGATGCCGCGGTGATGCCGCTGATCCTGGTGGCAGAACGGCGTGAAGAAGGCACCACCGCGCCGCTTCATCATCGTGCGATCCCAACCTTGCCCACCGATGATTCCGCCCTCTCAAATCAAGCCAGCCATGGTGTGGCCGTGCCTCCGGCTCAACTTGGCGAGGAAGCCTGGCTGCTGGTGAACGAAACCCAGGGCGCCGTGTTTTCACGGCGCGCCGCGAAGGGTATTTCGTTACGCGAATACTTGGGAGACACGCCCATC
>JAJYMZ010000183.1 GCA_021786615.1 Acidobacteriota bacterium | reverse complement strand
TTGTCGGTCCGTTCCCAGGTGAATTCAGGCCGCCCGAAATGGCCGTAGGCGGCGGTGGAGCGGTAGATGGGCTTGCGTAGATCCAGGGCCTCGATCATGGCCTTGGGCGTGCAATTGAACACCGTCCGCACAGCCTTGACGATGGCCTCGTCGGAGACATGGCCCGTACCATAGGTGTCTACGTGGACACTCAAGGGCTCCGCCACGCCGATGGCGTAGGCCAGCTGCAGTTCGGCCTTGTCCGCGAGGCCCGCCGCCACGATGTTCTTGGCGATGTAGCGGGCCATGTAGGCGGCGCTGCGGTCCACCTTGCTGGGATCCTTGCCGCTGAAGCAGCCGCCACCGTGGTGGCCGGCTCCGCCGTAAGTGTCCACGATGATTTTCCGGCCCGTCAGGCCGCAATCGCCCATGGGACCGCCGATGACGAAACGGCCGGTGGGATTGATGAAGAACTTGGTGTTGGCGTCCATCAGCTCCGCCGGGAGGGCGTAGCGGATCACCAGCTTCTCGATTTCCGCATGGATCGTGGCGTTGGTGACGGCCTCGTCGTGCTGAGTGGAGATGACCACGGCCTCGATGCGCCGCACTTTGTTGCCGTCGTATTCCACGGTGACCTGGCTCTTGCCGTCCGGCCGCAGCCAGGGGAGGGTGTCATCCTTGCGGACCTCCGCCAGGCGCCGCGTCAAGCTGTGCGCGTATTGCAGGGCCGCGGGCATCAGCTCCGGCGTTTCTCGGGTGGCGTAGCCGAACATAAGCCCCTGGTCCCCGGCGCCGCCTGTATCCACGCCCATGGCGATGTCCGGGCTCTGCTGATCGAGGGTCACCACCACCGCGCAGGTGTCGGCATCGAATCCCTTGGTGCTGTGGTCGTACCCGATGGCTTTCACCACATCGCGCACGAGCTGGGCCACGGGGATGTAGGCCTCTGTGGTCATTTCCCCGGCCACCACCACCAAACCCGTGGTCAGGAGGGTTTCACAGGCCACGCGGCTCTTGGGATCGTCCTTCAGCGCAGCGTCCAGCACCGAATCTGAGATCTGATCGGCCATCTTGTCGGGATGCCCCTCGGTGACGCTCTCGGATGTGAAAAAATGCTTGCCTGCCGTGGCCATGCGCCGACTCCCTATCCCGGTGGCGGGTCTCAGCCACGGAGCTCCATAGATTACCATCCTCGGATTCTCGGGTGGAGACTCGTGAAGTGGGCTTCAGCCAGGGGGCTGTGGGCCGTGGGCAGTGGGCGGTGGGCCTACAACCTACAGTCCACAGCCTACTGCCTACAACCCACAGCCCGAAGCCTGAAGGCTTCCTTAAACCAAAGTTCGGCGCTTGTCTCGCACTGAACAGAGGGCTATCTTAAGTTCACCCAAAGCCATCACCTGAAGAGCCCTCTTCTCACGGAGCCCGCCATGATGCAGTCCCGATTCCGCAGTGCCCTAAGGTCGCCCTTCGCCGCCACCGCGGCCATCACGCTGCTGGTCATGGCGCCGGGCTGCGACAAGTTCAGAAAGAAATCCGAGGACAAGGAAATCCAGAAGCTGGAGGAGAAGGCCGCCGAGCTGGACAAGCTCAGCCAGCAGCAACAGCAGGCCGTTGGCGCCCAGGATGAGAAGCTGAAGCAGGCCGGCGTCACGGACATCAAGCCCAATGCCGAGACCATGCAGCTCACCGATGAGCAGAAGAAGGCGCTGGAAGAGCGCATCAAGACCGAGAAGAACAGCTCTTACCAGGCGCTCCTGCAAGAAGTGCTGAACAAGGACAAGGAGATCAAAGAGCTGAACGACAAGGTCGCCAAGCTCCGCGCGGTGCTGCCCAGGCCGGACATGGCCGGCCCCAACGACAGCCACTACGGCATGGCGCTCCGGTTCCTGAAAAAGAAGGGTGTGCCCCTGGACCAGGCCCGCGCCCTGGTGAGCCGTGTGAACCTCATGGAAAAGATGGCCCCTGGTTTCGAGGTCTATCATTTCTATGCGAACGGCGTGTACGGCACCTGGGTGAACCAGGGCAAGGCCAAAATCAGCCCCAGCGACCTGCAGCGCCAGGAGCGGGAGAAGATCGAAGGCGAGCGGGATACAGCCGTGGCCCAGGGTGAGAAGCTCCAGGAGGAAGTCAACGATCTGGCCACGCGCAAGCAGCAGCTCGAATCCGACATTTCCGGGCTCACCGATGAGAAGACGAAACTGCAGACTGCCGTCGCTGAACTCACCACCACCAGCGAAAAACAGAAGTCCCTGCTCAATTCCCTGCACTATGTGGTGGGCAACAGCAAGAAACTGGTAGAGCAGGGCGTCATCATTGTCCCAGTCTTCGCCAAGGACCGCGCAGGCAAGAACTGGCGCGACGAGGTGTTTGACAAAGCCCTGGACCTGCGCTCAGCGGACACCATCAACATCAGCGCCAGCGAACTGGGTCTCAAGAAGATCGGAAAGGTCAGCGTCGTGCCAGGTTCCCTGGTCAAAGACCAGCATTACAAGCTGACTATCAGCAGCGACAAACTGACCGCGACTGTCAAACTCCTTGCCAAGGATCGCTTCCGCAATGAAAAAGTCGTCTTCGCGGTTTCCGAATAATCATTTCTGAAAGGAATCCCGGAAGATTCCGCTTCCCCTCTGCGTATCCGAGTTCTAGAGTTGCATCCAACCCCTTCCATCCAGCCTGAGGTGCCTATGTCGCAGCGGCCCGAAACCATGATTTCCAACCCCGCGTACCGGTCCCGCGCCGCGCTCCTAGGCGCGCTGGCGCTGCTGCTCGTTGGGTGCAGTTCAAACTTGAATGTCCAGGGCCCCGCACCTTACGACTCGGATCCCGCAACCACCAGCAGCCAGAACTACGCCCTGTTCGATCCAAGCGCGGGCGTGGTGCCGCTGCCCAATCTGCTTCTGACGGGCGGCACCACCAGCGTAGCCTTCAATACCACCGTCCCTGTGGCGGGCCGGCTGAACGTGAACCCGGGTGTGCCTCTCTCGCCTGATAAGGCGGCAGCTTATATCAGTGTGAAGGAAGTGGGCGGCACCAATGCGGTCACGGCCATCAACGCCCCCATCTACATTCGTTTCCAGGCGCCGGTGCTGGCTTCCAGCATTACCCCAGCCACCGTGAAAGTGTATCAGATCATCCCGGACTCCAATGGCCTGACAGAGATCGGGCCCCTCGGGTTCAGGGACATGTCGGCCCTATTCACCAAGGAGATGCTCAGCACCACGGAACTGCAGCTTAATCCGATGATCTCCATGCAGCCTGGTTCGCGGTTCGTCTATGTGGTGACCGATGGCGTCAAGGATCAGGCGAGCGGGCTTCCGGTTGGGCA
>JAJYMZ010000263.1 GCA_021786615.1 Acidobacteriota bacterium | reverse complement strand
ATGTGCCGCTGAAGCCAAGGGGGCAGCGCTTCTAGGTCACTGATAAATTTCTGAAAACCCAAGTTCAACATCAAATCGTTCTGTGCTACAAACCTTCAGTTTCGTGTTTTTCTGCGTGGATTTTTTTGCTATGGCAAGGTTAATTTTTCATAGAGCAAGTGCCAGGCCCGCGCAAAACTTGGGCGAGGCTAGGGCAGAATTCCTCCTTCATGGAAGTCCACAAACCCACGATCCATACGGGGTGACCCATTACTCGTCTTGGATCCCCTTCATCCCCTTCATCCTTGTTAATAAAGCTTTTTCAACAGGGATGAAGGGGATGAAGGGGATGCTGCGGATGGCGCTCCGCGCCGCCAATCACTCAATTCCGCCGATGTTCCTCGGTTTGACCCCGGCCGCTATAGCGCATGGGCCTAAGTTTTGGGGCTGCAAGCCATCTTTACATCTAGTCGGTGCGGGCCGCCCCGAACTTTTTTTGATGGCGGCACATAGAAGCGCTGAGTACTGACCAAGCTATTTCCACGTTCCTCCTTTCACCTCCGCGTTCATCCGTGGATGCGGTTTCTCCCATAGGCCCCCCATGTCCCAAGCTGTGATCCTCAAATGCCTCCGCACACCCGTGGGGAAGTTCCAGGGCGGGCTCTCGTCCTTGTCGGCCCCCGAGTTGGCCGCGCCGGTGGTGAAAGCCCTGCTGGAGCGGTTCCCGGGGCTGCCGGTGAGCGAGGCCATCTTCGGCAATGTGGTCTCAGCGGGCGTGGGCCAGGCGCCCGCGCGGCAGGCGGCCCTGAAAGGCGGCCTGCCCTCCTCCACCTCGGCGCTGACCATCAACAAGGTCTGCGGATCGGGGCTCAAGGCCATCCAGCTGGCGGCCAGCGGCGTGCTCATGGGCGACCACGAGGTCATCCTGGCGGGCGGCATGGAGTCCATGTCCAACGCGCCCTACCTGATGCCCAAGCTGCGCGCCGGCGCGCGCATGGGGCACACCGAAGCCAAGGACGCCATGATCCTTGACGGCCTCTGGTGCGCCATGACGAACCAGTCCATGGGGGCCACGGGCGAGCTGGTGGCGCAGAAGTACGGCGTGAGCCGCCAGGACCAGGACCTGTGGTCCTATGACAGCCACCGCAAGGCCCTGGAAGCCATGGCTTCGGGCGCTTTCGATGCGGAGCTGGTGCCCGTCACCGTGCCGGGACGCAAGGGGGACATGATCGTGAACACCGATGAAGGCCCCCGCGCGGACACCTCGCTGGAAACCCTGGCTAAGCTCAAGCCCGCCTTCCAGAAGGACGGCACGGTCACCGCGGGCAATGCGCCCAGCGTGAACGATGGCGCGGCGGCGGCCCTGGTCACTACCGCCGAATTCGCGAAGGCCCACGGCCTTGCGGTGCAAGGGCGCATCCTGGGCTGGGCCACGGCGGGGCTGGACCCCGAATGGGTCACCATGGCGCCCGTGCCGGCCATCCAGAAGCTGCTGGCCAAGGTGGGCTGGACCTTAGCGGACGTGGATCTCTGGGAGATCAACGAAGCCTTCGCCGTGCAGCTGGTGGCCACCCATCGCGAACTGAAGATCCCCGTGGACCGCATCAACGTGCATGGTGGCGCCGTGGCCCTCGGCCACCCCATCGGCGCCAGCGGCGCCCGCATTATGGCCACGCTGCTGCACGCCCTGGAACGCCACGGCAAGCAGCGCGGCATCGCCGCGCTGTGCCTGGGCGGGGGAAATGCGATTGCCATGGCAGTAGAGCGGGCATAGAAATTACTGAAACCGCGAATGTCGCGAATGAACGCGAAGCAGTGATTTAAATTCGCGCTCATTCGCGAAATTCGCGGTTACATTGTTTTTCGTTGAATATGTTCGCGGAAAACCTTGACGGGTCCACGCCTCATCCGCCAGACTCAACTACTGGATTTCATTCAATGACTCTTCAACGCTTCAACCTCAATAATAATCGGCCCCTCCGCGCGGATCGCGCGTGGGACGGCGAGGTTCTGAGCTAACAGACGAATCCCCTGACCACCCCCGATTCGCGAAAGCGGTCGGGGGTTTTTCTTTGTACCCTGCCCTTCCAAGGAGCCTCAAATGTGCGGCCTCGTCACCATCCTCAACATTGATCCCACCCGCTCGAATTCCGGCGAGCTGCGGAAGCTGGCGCTGTCCATGGCCAAGAAGATCCGCCATCGCGGGCCCGACTGGAGCGGCATCTACAGCGATGAACGGGCGATCCTGGCCCATGAGCGGCTTTCCATCGTGGACGTGGAGCACGGCGCGCAGCCCCTGGTGGACACACTCAAAGGCAGCGTGCTGGCGGTGAACGGCGAGATCTACAACCACAAGGACCTGCGCCGCGGCTTGAAGCATGAGCATGACTTCCAGACCGCCTCGGACTGCGAAGTGATCCTGTACCTCTACGACGAGCTGCCGCCGAAGGATTTCCTGAACCGCATGAACGGCATCTTCGGCTTCGTGCTCTACGACCCCAAGCGCGAGACCTTCCTTATCGCCCGCGATCCCATCGGCGTGATCCCGCTCTACGTGGGCTGGGACCGGCAGGAAAACCTGTTCGTGGCCTCGGAAATGAAAGCGCTGGCGGGCCATTGCGAGCGCATCCGCGAGGTGCCGCCGGGCCATTACTACCTGGGGCACGAAGCGGACAAAGGCTTCCAGCGCTACTACGAACCCAAGTGGGCGGAGCCCGGCTTCTACCCTGCTGAGCCCTACGATCCCGCGAAACTTCGCAAGGCTTTGGAGGCCGCAGTCCACCGCCAGCTCATGTGCGACGTGCCCTACGGCGTGCTGATTTCCGGCGGTGTGGATTCCAGCATCGTGGCTTCCATCGCGGCGCGGTTCCGGCAGAAGCGCGTGGAAGAAGATGACCAGGCTCCGGCCTGGTGGCCCCAGATCCATTCCTTTGCCGTGGGCCTGGAGGGAGCGCCGGACCTGGCCCCCGCGCGAAAAGTCGCGGACCACATCGGCGCCATCCACCACGAGATCCACTTCACCGTGCAGGAAGGCCTGGACGCGCTTTCCGATGTGATCTACCACCTGGAGACCTTTGATGTCACCAGCATCCGGGCCTCTACGCCCATGTACCTGATGATGCGGAAAATCCGCGCCATGGGCATCAAGATGATCCTGTCGGGCGAGGGCGCCGACGAAATCTTCGGCGGCTACCTGTACTTCCACAAAGCGCCGGACGGCCACGCCCTGCACGATGAGACCGTGCAGAAACTGCAGAAACTCCACCTCTACGATTGCCTGCGGGCCAACAAGTCCAGAGCCGCCTGGGGCGTGGAAGCGCGGGTGCCCTTCC
>JAJYMZ010000079.1:9380-18738 GCA_021786615.1 Acidobacteriota bacterium | reverse complement strand
CATGTTCTGGATGTATCCCCCCAACGCGATCTCGGGAGCCCCCACCGCCAGTGCCACGGCCCTGCTTGACATCATGAACAAACTTCAAACGGATCCGACCCTTGCTGGCAAACCCCAGCCCTTGGCTCCCACCGGAAGCGAGATGATCTACACGAACAGCAATGGCGTCAAGCGGCAGTTCGGTCTTCAAGTCACCCAGATGGGCCAGGTGAAACCCCCGGGATTCAGCGTCCAGAACACGGCCTTCTATCCCCTGGCCTGGTCCGTGCGCTCCGATGCCCAGGTCATCTATCCAGCGGGGCCTACTTTTCAGCACAGCCGGGAGATGTGGGCCACCACCCCCATCGGGAACATCACCAACCAGTAGCGCCAAGCACCCTAGTTTGCCGTCTCTGCCTTAGCACTTGCCGTCCTTTCCACGAAGATTCGATGAGGTGATGACATGACCATCATCAGGAATTTCAAGCACCTGTTTTCGGCCCTGCTCCTGGCGGTGGCCATTTCCCAGCCAGCAAGCGCGCAGCTGGACCCGCGCTTGCAGACCACCAAGACGGACTTCCTGGATCTCTTCCAGCAGTCCGCCTCCCTGGTGGTGAAACCCGAGATGCTGACGCTTTTCGATTTCTCGGGGTCCATGCACGCGATGTACTGGGACAAGCGGTATTACGCGAACGCCACCCAGACCAACCATGCCGACCAGTGGGGCCTAGGAAGTGGAGACTGGTATGGAATTGTTCCGGTCTTGGACAAATACGGGAAGGTTTACCTGCATGAAGGGACGGGTTATTTCGCCCATGACCTTAGCTGGAAGTCGCCGATTGGCGTTGATAACTCTGGTACAGGACGGCTCATCCAGCCCGACGGGACGGTGATTCCCCTGAGTGGGACCTATACCCAAGCCAAGCTCACGACTCTGGTCCAAAAGGCCAGCCACATTCGCATTTCCGCCACCGCCAAAATAAACGGCGTGAATGTCACTAGGACCATAGATCTTCCCATTCCCTGGGTCATCATGGACCCAGTGGTTCCGGCTGTCCCGACGCCCGCCAGCAGCACCATCACCTTGCTCACGGATCCCAAGGGCGGCCCATCCCTTCAGCCGGACCAGCTCTATCAGAGCACCAACCCCAACAACATCGTGAATGACGATTGGTATGGGTATGGGTATCACAAAATTGGCCGTTTGGATTACAACTACGACTACCTGTGGTGGGTCTTCTTCGGGATGGATACACGGAATGCCACCAATGATGGCAGCGACCCGGGCACGAAATTCGTCATTCCGGCCTTTGCCACGACGGATCCAAGCCTAGAGCCCGCGGGCTACCCCGCCAAGACTTGGAACAACAAACTCCAGGGCTTCACGCGGTTCCAGGCTCTTAAGTACGCGGTGGTCAAGACCTGGTTCGCCCGGCAGGACAAGGTCTGGTGGGGCTATCGTTTCCTGGATGGCGTGGAGGATGGCAAAAGCACCGTCTCCACCGATAACGGGAATGCGGCGGCGCCCTCGGTCAGCCGCGACATCCGGCTCTTCCGCACCGCCCAGAACAGCAGCAGTCCAGACGCCCAGTTGAAGAAATTCCTGGAGGCAGAGCCCCAGACCAGTACACCGCTGACCTATGCCTTCGGCAACGCTTACGCGCAACTTGCCCTGAACAAGGATGCATCCAGCTCCTTCGGCACCTCCTCGGGGGGTGGCCAGAGCGGCACCGAAAACCCCATCCCCAGTTGCCGGAACTCCTTCATGGTGGCCTTCACGGATGGTCAGGCCAACGACGCATATGGCAGTGGGAGCGCCATCGGCACGGCTTCGGATGTCTTCGACGCCAATACCAACGAAGCCACCGCCCAGGCCGCCTTCGACACCGCTGGGGGCTTGGCCAAGCTGGCGCCGGGCACCCGCGGGCGAGGCAACATCTGGACCCTCGCGGGCGTGGCGGCGCACTACTCGAAACCCTCTTACGTGAGTCCCACCAGCGCCACCAGCTATTCGGTGCCCACGGTGGCGCCCTTTAACATCTCGGACCGGGGGGCGACCCCGGCCAACAAGCGGCGCATCCGCACCATGACTGTGGCCATGAGCGTCGCGGGGTCCACCCTCGATGCCACCAGCGGCAAGGCTGACCTGTTCCGTGCGGCCCTTTACGGCAATCCCAACAATGGCAAACCGGGCACCCCCGACTGGGACAAGACCGCCAAACCTTATGACCCCACTGACTCCACGGCCAACGACAAGAAGGTGAATCCCTTCTTCTTTGATGCCACCGATCCAGACAAGCTCGTGGAGGCCATCAAGAACATCGTGGATGAAGTGACCAGTTCCATCAAAGTGGTCTCCACGCCAGTGGTGCCTTTCGTGGGCCTTGGCCTTGCCAACCAGATCTATCTGGGTTCCTTTCTTCCCCCCACGGGGGGTGGCCCGATCTGGTCCGGCGACCTGCAGATGTTCGCCACCATCACCAACGCCGACCAATCCACCAGCCTGGTGGACTCGAGCCTCAACGTCATCACCACCCCCAACGCTTCCAATGCCCAATGGACGGCGGCCAGCATCTTCACCGGCAGCGGCGCCAACCGGCAGTGGCATCAGCGAAAAGCCTGGACCCGCATTCCTGCCAGCGGCTCCGGTGTTACTGCCAATCCAGGCTTGATCCCTTTATCTGATGCCGACCCGGCCTTCAGCGTGGTCAAGCCCTATTTCGCCACGGCGCTGGGGACCGACGCGGCCAAGCAGTCCCTGATTCAATCCTTGCTTGGGGCCAAGCCAGGCGTGGGAGGCACACGGACTGACATCCCCAACAACGTCACCGTGCTTGGAGACATCGTTGACAGCACGCCCAATGTGGCCGAATACGACCTCACCGATCCCGCCATCGTTTCAGGCCTAGGTGCCGCGAGTCCCTACCTCAGCGGTAAGCTCGGGGCCTTGACCATCGGCCCGAACGTCCATTTCCGCCTGATTTTCGTGGGCGACAATCTCGGCTTCCTCCATGCATTCGGAGAACTCACCTACAACAAGCCCATTGACGCCAGTCCCGGCGCCAAGAAAGTCACCACCGGCTGGATAGATGAGCTGTGGACTTACTACCCCACGGATTTTCTGAAGAACGCCGACTACTACCTTGATTCATCCCACGCCCACCGTTTCGCTGTGGATGGATCTCCCTTCGTCTACCACCTGGACCTCCCCAAAGTTGGCGATATCCGGGGCGATGAAAAAATCAACAATGGGGAGCGGGCGCTGGTGGTCTTCGGCCTCCGCAAAGGCGGCCGCAGCTACTATGCCCTGGATATCCGGGATCCCTTCACGCCCAAATTGGGACCCAACGGAACCAACGCCTCGCTCTCGAACCTAGGCTGGGCCCTGGTGCCTGATGAAGCCGCCGTCTTCGATGCAACCCGCATCGAGACAGGCCAAAGCGCCGCCTCGATCACGGGTGTGCTAAGCAAGATGGGCTTCTCCACCTCCACCCCGGCCGTGGGCCGCGTGATCTACGGAAGTTCTCCCAAACTGCGTGACGTGGTGTTCCTGGGCGGCGGCTACAGCGTGCCTGAAATTGAAGTGAATTTCGCCAATGCACTTCTGGGCCGCTCCACGCTTGCCCTGGATGTCCTGAATGGCGATATCTTGGGCCTGTGGGACCTATCGGCCACCGCTGGCATGGGTCCAGTGGCAGCAGGGGTGGTCCCCTTCGAGTTCTTCCCCAACTCGGGTTTGGTGCAGCGGGCCTATTTCACCGATTTATGGGGCGGCCTGTGGGCTTTGGGCAGCGCTCAATTGCAGGCCACAACCCCGCCACCTAATTTCGGGGGATTCCGACTGGATTCCAGCGCCTTGGATCGCTGGACCAGTGATGGTTCCCGCAACCCCGGCGCCCTGGCCGTGCGGAAGATCTACAGCCAGCCTAAGAACAACAGTCTCACGAGCAATCTGCCGGCGCCTTTCAGCACGGCAAATTTCCCCATCATCCGGGACACGGATCCGAAAGTCACGCCGGCCGTGGTGGGCATCGCCATGGTGAGCGGGGATCGCAACAATCCCCTGGATTTGAACTACTCCAATGCCAACCCCAAACCCACCCAACACCGGCTCACGGTGATCTGGGACCGCCAGGATAGTGAATTGCTGGGTCTCAACCCCGGTGGAATTGATGACAGCCGACTTGTGGACATGTCCTCGCAATCTACTGTCGGAGCCGCGGTCATTGACCCCAGCAATGCCTCCTATTACCTGAAAGCCAGCAACCCGTCAGACAAGGTCGGTTATTACGCGAATTTCCCCGCGTCCATAGCCCCCTTCGTGAGCAAGGGCATCTCCCAGCCCATCGTGCTGTCCTATGTGCTGATCTATTCCTACTTCTCACCCAGCACGTTTGATCCCTGCACCGGAGGCACTGGAAACACTCTTGCCAACCGTGTCTGCAATGTCGTGCTTCCGGTCATAGACCCCACTCAGGTCAGCTCAGTGTCGTCTACTTGCACCAGCGGCAACGTCCTTTCGTGGATTGGCGTGGCTTCGGAGTTCTCCGCCAAGAACAACATCGCGGCCCTCCAGGGAGGCAATATCGCTTCCAACGCTCCTCCACCCCCTGGCGGCGGTGCTAACACCGTGGTTTCCATCCAGACCATCACCGGCAACCAGGCGAGCCGTTTCCCGAAGCCGAGGGTCTGGCGAGTCGTCCGCTGATCGGTCCTGACCTTCCGTGTTGTTCTTCGGGGCCCTTCGGGGCCCCTTTTTTTAGGCCGGTACACTGGATCAACATGACCAAGCACCTTGAGCTCAACGCCAAAAAATCCTTCGGCCAGCACTTCCTGGTGCGGCGTGAGGCCATCCGTTCCATCGTGGCGGAAACGCTCCGTTGCCCGGCCCCCATGCTGCTGGAGATCGGTCCAGGCGGCGGAGCCATCACGGGTTCGCTGCTGGAGGATGGCCGCCCTTTGTTCGCCCTCGAGCTGGATGAAGAAGCAGGCGTGGTGTTGCGGGAGCGGTTCGCCGCTTCGGAAAATTTCCATCTGGCCATGGGCGATGCTGTGGTGCTCCCCCTGCCGGGTCCGGGTCCTTGGGCGGTGGTGGGCAACCTGCCCTACAACGCCGCCACGGCCATCCTCACGCGCTTTCTGGTGGAGGACATCCCCTGGCAATGGATGGTGCTGATGTTCCAGTTGGAAGTCGGCCAGAAGCTCATGGGCAAGCCTTCTGAAAAGCAGTACGGGCCGCTGTCTGTGCTGGCCCAACTCGTATCCCGCATGACCAGGCTGTTGAAGCTCGGACCCTCCGCGTTCGCGCCGCCCCCCAAAGTGGATTCCATCGTGCTCACCTTCGAGCCACGGGAAGACGCGCCACCGCTGGATCTGAGAAGGGCCTTCCTGGGCTGGCTGCACCAGAGCTTCAGCCATCGCCGCAAGACACTTTCCAACAATTGGGCCGGAATCGTCTCGCCTGAACAGGTGCGTGGCATTCTGGAAAACGAGGGGCTCCACCCCGCCATACGCGCGGAGGCCCTGACGCCGGAACAGTGCTGGCGGTTGTTCGTGGCATTTCAAGCGCTCGAAAGGATCATTCATTGACAGGTCTTCAAGCTTTTAAAATCGCGCCGCCATTTCAAGGTTGGGATCGGCCCCCCGCGCCCGGGGAACTGCGCCTGGTGCCCATCGGGGGATTAGGCGAGTTCGGCATGAACGCGCTGGCGGTGCATTGCGCCGAAGGTCTGGTGCTCATTGATTGCGGCCAGCTTTTCCCGTCGGATGATCAGCCGGGCATTGACCGCATCGTGCCGGACTTCGCGTACCTGGAGCCCTTCACGGATCAGGTGCTGGCGGTGCTGCTCACCCATGGCCACGAGGACCACATCGGCGCGCTGCCCTACTTCCTGCGGCGCTGGCCGGTGCCTGTCTACGGTACGGCTTTCACCTTGGGCCTGGTGGCCGGGAAATGCCGCGAGCACGACATTCCCACCGAAGGCATGCTGCGCGAGGTGCATGACTTCGATCGCCGCACCGTGGGTCCCTTCGAAGCGGAGTGGATTCCCGTCACCCATAGTATCCCTGACGCTTGCGCCATCGCGTTGCGCACGCCCAGTGGAACCATCGTCCATAGCGGCGATTTCAAGCTGGATGCGCATCCCACCGATGGCAGGCTCACGGGCATGGCGCGGTTGCAGGCGCTGGGACAAGCAGGCGTCCGGATGCTGCTTTCAGATTCCACCAACGTCATGCAGCTGGGCGAGACTCCCTCGGAATCCATCTGCGCCGCCGGCCTGCGCGATGCGCTCCAGCAGACCAAGGGGCGTCTGGTGGTGGCGACTTTCTCCTCCAACATCCACCGGATGCAAACGCTGGTGGATCTGGCCTACGCGGCGGGCCGCAGCGTTTGCCTGGTGGGCCGGTCCGTGGAGCGGAACATCGAACTGGCCAGGTCCTTGGGCCGGTTCAAACTGCCGGACGACATCCTGGTGAAGCCCGCGGACGCGCACCACTACGAGCCCCAGGAACTGCTCCTCATCTGCACTGGCAGCCAGGGCGAGCCTCAAAGCGGGCTGATGCGCATCCTGCGTGGTGAAGTGAAGAACCTGGCCCTCGGTGTGGGCGATCGGCTCATCCTCAGCGCCCGTCCCATCCCCGGCAACGAAGTGGGCGTGTCGCGGATGCTGGATGCGGCGGCGCGGCTGGGCGTGGAAACCAGCGTGGATGGCATCGGCCCCATCCATGCCACGGGCCACGGTCATCGGCCTGATTTGAAGACCCTGATCGAAACCCTCAGGCCAGACCACATGGTGCCCGTGCACGGGACCTTCAGGAATTTGCAAGCCCATGGCGCCATGGCCCGGCAAGCGGGATGGGCGATGGATCACATCCACCTTCTGGATGGGGGCACCTGTCTCGTCCTGGCGCAGGATGGATCAGTTCGGAATTCCGGCCAAGTTCCGGTTGGCCGCTGTTTTATTGACGAAGGCGTGGAGCACAGCGTGGACGCCCGGGTGGTGCATGACCGGCTGATCCTCCAGGAGGACGGTGTCATTTTCGCCACGCTGATGCTGGACGCGGAGGATGAGCGGGTGGGCGAACCCTCGATCCTCAGCCGCGGCTTCGTGATGCTTTCCGATGATGAGGCCTATGGCGACCTGCTGGCCGCCGCGCTCACCAAGGCTTTCGACGAAACCCCCCGCGCCATCCGGAAGGATCGTGAAGCCATGAAAGAGTTGCTGCGCCAATCCCTGCGCCGGGTCATCCGGAAGACTACGCAAACCCGGCCCTTGGTGGTGCCGGTGCTTCTGGATGCGCCCGCGGAAAGCTAGGCCTAATTCATCCGCCGCTGGCGGCCTTCCCTCACGGCTTCCCGGATGCCTTCGCGAAGGGTCTTCTGCAGGTCGTCCACCAGGATGATGAGCCGCACCTGCTGAGCCGGGGAGAGCTGGGCGCGGATGTCGTCCTCGAATTTCATCTTCAGTTCCTGTTGCTGGCGGCGCTGTTCCATGAACTGCTCCAGCAGGGGCTTCAGGCGGATGTTCTTGTCCTCCTCGCTGCCAGGGCTCAGGAGAATCTGGTTGAAGTGGGCCCGCAACTGCATCATCTGGCGGGCGCGGTGCAAGAAATCGCGGTCGTAGATGGACCAGCGCTGCGCGATGCCCCGGGCCTGGTCCTCGGGCAAACCAAGCGTTTGGGAGATGCGCTGCGTGCGCAGCGTCATGAGCCAGGGCGCCGCCGCGGCAGCAGCCAGCGCCTGGGGGTCGTCCCGCCGGGGCCGGGGCTGGCCTCGCTGGGCCATGGCGGCGGTGGCGGCAAGGGTGGCCAGCACCAGGACCAAAGGTTTTCTCATGGGTTTTCTCATGGTGCTTCCCCTCAATTGCCTTTTCTGATTTTGTCGGCGATGCGCTGGATTTCCTCGGGGCTCAAGTTCTGGATCTGCACCATCACGTCATCTTTTTCCTGAAACGGCGCGTCTGCTACGGGCAGGTCCTTGGCGGGGTCGGAATCCTGAACCTGGGCCTCCACCAGGGGCGCGCGGTTGGCCTTGCCGGCCCAGAACCCGCCCGTCCCGATGGCCAGCATCAGCGCGGCCGCCGCCGCCCACAGGGCGGGGTGAAAGCGGTGCCGGACCACCTGCCGGGCGGGCAGCTTGCGCAGCACTCTCCCCGGCAGATCTCGGAAGTAGCCCGCCGGTGCCAGTGGGTGGTCCGGGGGCTCATCCTGCAGGGCCAGCCAGTGGACGCGCAATTCCGAGAGTGTGGGGCTCTGGCGCACCCAATCTGCCACCTCGCCGGGGAGATTGAGGGGATCAGCTTCGATGGCCCGCACGGCCTTTTCGAGTTGTTCAGCAGTGATCGTGTTGGTGTTCATGGCTTGCCTCCATGAATGTAGCGGGTCAGGTTCTGGATGGCATGGAAGATGTGGGCTTTGACGCTGCCTACGGAAGTGCCCATTTCCTGGGCGATGCGATCGTATTTCCAGTCATGGTCCAGTTTGAGCATGAGGGCCTGCTTTTGCCGCTTGGGGAGCTTGGGGATGGCTTCCCGGAGCAGGCGCCGGGATTCCTGATCCAGCAGGGCGGTCATCTGGTTGTCCTCGATGCGGAGGGCTGGATGCTCCATGCCATCCTCAGCTGGGTCCAAGCTTTCCTGGTTGCCGCGCATCCGATCCAGGAAGTTCAGGGCCTGCCGGGTGGTGATGGTGATGAGCCAGGTGCGGAAAGAGCTTTCATGCCTGAAGCCCGGCAGCGCCCGGTAGACCCGCAGGAAGGTCTCCTGCACCACGTCGTCCGCGTCCTGATGGTGCTTGAGGATGGAAATGGCCTTGCCGTACACATCCCGCTGGAACAGCTCCACCAGATGGGCGAAGGCCACCTGGTCACCGGCTTGGGCGGCTTCCACCCAGATCCTCACCTCGGGCGCATGGTAGGCAGACGTGGTATCTGGGCTTTGACCGGACTCCACGTGGGGAGCACGAGGGGGACGCAGAGCGAGCGAAGCGAGCGGGCGGTCCCTCTCGTCCATGTCAGAATCTGGGTCGGCCTGGGTCATCAATGGCTCAGTTTTCTCGATTATCTCGGTAAAGGCCATCATCAGGTCGCCTGAGTGGTTCCAGCAAGGGTTGAATGGAAAAGATCGGTCCCGGTTCTTTGCTAGACCCGGCAAAACGCCTTAGGGTTGAATGAAAGAAGATGGAGACTCAAATGAATCCCAGCCGCGACCGCATCGTGCCCATGCTCTCTGAAGCGCAACTCCGGGACCGGATTCACCAATTGGGGGCCCAGATCGCCGCGGACTATGCGGATAAGGATGTGGTGGTGGTGGGCCTTTTGAACGGGGTCTACCCCTTTTTCGCGGACCTCACCCGTTCCATTTCCATGGATTTCGACGTG
>JAJYMZ010000079.1:0-9370 GCA_021786615.1 Acidobacteriota bacterium | reverse complement strand
GCAGGTGTCCAGCTACCACGGCGGCACCGAGAGCACCGGCGAGGTCAAGATCGTGAAGGACTTGGATGCCTCCATCCAGGGCCGCCACTGCCTGGTGGTGGAAGACATCGTGGACACAGGCACCACGCTGTTCAAGGTGCGCAATCTGTTGCAGGATCGTGAACCATTGAGCCTGAAAGTCTGCACCCTGCTGGACAAGCCCAGCCGCCGCAAGACCCCAGTGCAGGTGGACTACATCGGCTTCACCATCGAAGACCGCTTCGTCGTGGGCTATGGCCTGGACCTGGATGGCAAGTTCAGAAACCTGCCCTATGTGGGCATCTACCAGCCATGAGAAAGACCTTGGTCTTCCTCATCCCGGCGATGCTGGGAACGGTGGCCTGCGGCTATCACAGGCTGGACAACGTGCCGCACCCGACGGCGTGGATGAAGAAGGGCTCCACCATCCGGCTGGCCAAATTCAAGAACCTGACCCCCCGCTTGGGCCTGGAAGAACGCTTCACCAAGGCTCTGGAAAACCGCATTGTGGCGGCGTCCCCCTGGAAATTGGTGCCCCAGGGCGCATCCAGCCGGTATGTGCTCCAGGGAACCCTTCTGCGCTATGAGGTGCGCCCCATTGGGCTTTCTTTGGGCAACGACAAACTGAAGGCTTCCGCGGGCGGGGCCAGCCGGATCGAAATCGTGGTAGTGGCATCCTTGGAACTGCTGGATGGGCAGACCGGTGTCGTGCTGGTGCGCCGGCCAAGCCTGACTTTCTCCAACCAGTACCGGGTGGACCAGAACTTCGCCAGTTTCGACAACCGTGAATTCACCGTGGTGGAAAGCCTTGCGGATGATTTCGCCGAGAGTTTCATCACGCAGCTCCTGGAAGGGAATGATTCTTGAGCGCTCCCGCGGCCTGGCTGAAAGCCGATCTCGCCCTCATCCATGGCGAGGATGCCGATGCCCGGCGCCAGGCGGTGGAGGCCTGGAAAGCGTCCCGCGTGGATCCAGAATGGGCCGAATTCGCCTTGAGTATTTGCAGCGAAAACGCGCCCTGGGGCGAGGTCGTCAGCGCCCTCAGCGAGTCGGGTCCCATGGGGGTTCCGCGGGTGGTCATCGTGCCCCAGGCGGATCATTTGCTCCAGAAACCCAAGGAGCTTCCCGCGGCGGTGCAAGGCTGGCTCACGGCGCCGCCACCGGACACGCACCTGCTGCTGGTGGCCCGCAACGCGCTGTCGGCGGGACCCGGCAAACCCCTGGGCTCGAAACCCTTTTCGGATTGGGTGAAGGAAGGCCGTGTGCTGAAAGTGGGCGTCCTGGAAGGCGACGAAATCCGCGCCTTCGTGGAGCGCGAAGCCGCGGCGATGGGCTTGAAGCTCGACGCGGGCGTGGCCGCCCTGGTGGCTGCGCGCATGGGCGGCCATGCGGGCCTGCTGCGCCGCACGCTGGAAGTGCTGGATCTGCTGGCGGACGATCATCGCGTGGGTCCCGCGCTCGTCGCCCAGGCCACCTTCCGCCTGGCCGAGCAGAGCACTTTCGCATGGTCCCAGGCCTGGCAGAAAGGCCAGGTGGAGCGTGCCCTGGAGGCGCTCCGCCAGGCGCTGGACGAGGACCCAGGCGGCGCGCCGCTGCTGCTCTTGGGGCAGGCCCGGCGCGAAGTGGAACGGGTCTGCAACTTGGCCGAAGCGGGTGGGTTGCGGGGGGCGGAGCTGTCGGCCGCCGTGGGTCTCGGTCCCCGCCAGGACTGGCTCCTGGAAGGCTGCCAGCGCGTTCTAGCCAAATTGAAACCCGATGGCGTGCGCCGTCTGCTGGCCCGCATCGGCGAAGCGGATCGTGATATCAAAGGCCAGGCCATCGGTTCCGTGAGCACCTTGACAGATCTCACCTTGGGACTTTGCCGGGCCTGGGGCGCTCGCTGACGTCCTGGAACCAACCGGCGAAGGGGCTTAACCTCCCTTTCGGACGGGCCTTTTACCCATCCCTTGCCCATCCCTTGCACCTCCTTCCTGGCTGGACCAGCTTGGAACAAGCGAGATCTCCGGGGATCTGGAGACTCCTTATCTTTTAGGGAGGATGAAATGATCCTGAACGTGAAATCCATCTACTTCCAGGCGGGCCTGGGCTTAATCCTTGCCGCCGGCCTAGCCTGCGGTGGTTCCGGCAAGGCCGCTTCTGAGACACCGCCAACCTCCACCGGCGGAACCATGAACGTGAGGTTGGTGGATGCGCCCTCTCCCCAGTTCAAGGAGATCAATCTCAATATCCAGAAGGTCGAGATCCACCAGTCCGGAAGCGCCAACGGAAGCGGCTGGATCACTCTTGGGATACCGAACCGGACCATCAATCTTCTGACCCTCACGGGTGGGATTTCGGAAACCCTTGTGGCTGGTGCATCGCTTCCTCCCGGCCACTATGAACAGATGCGGCTGTTGCTCGGCACGGGCAACAACGTGAAACTCCAGGACGGCAGCATCGCGGATCTCACAGTGCCCTCGGGCCTGCAGTCTGGTGTCAAACTCCCCGGGAGCTTCACGGTCGTGGCGGGGACGACATCGGATGTCTTCATTGATTTCGATGCTGCCCACTCCATCCAATTGAAGACCGCCGGCGCCTCCTCGCAGTTCATTCTGCGGCCGGTGGTGAAGGCCTTCGACAAGGCCGTCACCGTCTCCATTTCCGGCACCCTCACGGTCAGCGGAACAGGCGCGCCCTTGGTTGGCGCGACGGTTTTCGCTGAAACCTATGATGATGCCGGGAATATCTCCGTCGCCCGGGCGGTGACCACGTCCGCCAGCGGGACCTACACACTTGACCTGCTGCCTATTGGACAATCCTATTTCATCGTGAGCCAACCCGTCTCTGGAGGTGTGTCCTTTAATGCCCAGTCGAGCGCCGCGATCGCCTTGACCACCTCTTCGCCGACGTTTCAATTCAACACCGCGTTCACGGCCGCGGTTGGCATCGGCAGCGTGTCCGGCACCATCACCCAAGCGGCTTCCATGGATCAAAGCGACGAGATCCATTTGATGCAAACCCTTTCCACTGGTGGCACCGGCCAGGCGAATCTGATCATTCGCAGCGGATTGGCCGTCATTTCGAATCCAGAAACCTACACCTTTGAAGCGGTGCCGACGGGGAATTACGCCGTCGTGGGTATTCGCACCACAGTGGATGCGACCGGCACCGCCACCACTCAACGCTCTCCCCTCAGCGCGACCTTCTCGGTGCTGGCGGGCCTTGTCGCTTCGGTGGGCATTTCCCTCTAGTGTCTACCCTGTTACTGCCTGGATCGGGGGGCGTGGCATGGGATGGTGGATGCCTATGCCACGCCATTATCTTTACTTGATGTCCCCCCTGCTCATGGCTGCTTGCGGTGGCGGAGGGGGCGGCAAGACCGATGTCATCCGCGCCGAGAGCAATTTTTCTGAGGTTGAGTGGATCTGGATCAGGGCAGACAATGGGATCTGATCTTTAGGGATCGTGCCAAAATAACCTGTGCAGTTCAGGTTATTTTGCTACGACCCCTTATGCCGGTTCGCAATTGAAATCACTAGGTTATTTTGTCGCAACGACTTGTGGAGCTTCCATGGCTGAGTGCACGATTCCCACCCTGACGACGCTGGATGTGGTCCATCAAAAATCGGTGTTGCCGGAGAACTACCGCGCGGACATGGCGGATTTGCGCGGTTTGGATGTCACGGACGCCGTGCTGGAGCTGATCCGCCGCACCAGCTCGCGGCTGCCCCAGGATGTGATTGATGCCCTGGTGGCTGGGCGCGACGCGGAAACGGAAGGGTCCCGCGCTTTCAACACGCTCAACGACATGGTGCGGAACATCCTGCTGGCCGACGGCCATGTGACGCCGCTCTGCCAGGACACGGGCACGGACATTTTCTGGGTGCGCCATCCCTACGGGGTGAGCCAGCGAAAGATCAAGCAGCAGATACGGGAAGCAATCGTCGAGGCCACCAAACGCTCCTGGCTACGGCCTAATTGCGTGGAAGCCCTTTCAGGCAAGAACAGCGGCACCAACTTGGATCCCTTCCGTGAAGGCCATCCCGTCGTGCATTTCGAGGAATGGGAAAAGCCCGAGATCGAAGTGGCCATCATGCTGAAAGGCGGCGGCTGCGAGAACGTGGGCGCCCAGTACCGGCTGCCGGACGTGGCCATCGGCGCGGGCCGGGATATCGGCGGCGTGCGCAAGGCCATCATTGATGCGGTCGTGAAGGCCCAAGGGCAGGGCTGTTCACCTGGCATTCTCGGCGTGGCCATCGGCGGTGACCGCGTCACGGGCTACGAGAAATCCAAGGAAGTGATCCTGCGAAAACTCGGCACGCCGAATCCCGACCCCAAGATGGACCAGTTCGAAAAGGACATCACTCGCGATTTGAACACGCTGGGCATCGGCCCCATGGGCTACGGCGGCAACACCACGGTGCTGGGCGTCTTCGCCGAGGAGATGTTCCGCCATCCCGCCAGCTTCTTCGTGAGCATCAGCTACATGTGCTGGTCCTCGCGGCGCAGGGTGATGACGATCAGCGCGAAGGGTGAAGTGAGGTTCGATTAAGAATTTAGAGAGGAGCCAAGTGCTTAGCCCCCGACTTTCCATGAAGGTGCCGCCATGACCACCGCCGATTTGCTTGCGCGCATCACCTCGGATCCTTCCATTTGCTTTGGCAAACCCTGTGTCAAAGGCCATCGGGTTTGGGTCTCCTTCATCCTGGATCAGCTTGCGGACGGCCGGAGCATGGGGGAGATCCTGCAAGACTATCCGGGCCTACAGGAAGCTGATATCCGAGCCTGCATCGCTTATGGCTCCGCGATGTCCCGTGAGCATTTCGTGGCGGTGCGGAGCGCCTCATGAGGGTGAAGCTTGACGAAAACCTCGGAGAGCGGGGTGCTCGCATCCTCCGATCGGCCGGACATGACGTTGCCACTGTGGTCGAACAGAGAATGTCTGGCGCGCAAGATCAGGCGCTAATTGACATTTGCCGGACCGAGGAGCGCTGTCTTGTGACCCTTGACCGGGATTTCTCCAATCCTTTCATCTTTCCACCTGACCGATACTCAGGCATCGCGGTGCTTAAGGTTACGGACGATGCACGTACCGAGGCCGTGTTCCAGGCTTTGCAGATCCTCGCGGTTGCGCTGAACCAGGGGGATATACACGGCAAACTCTGGTCCGTGGGCACCGATGGCTACCGTGAATGGCAACCTAAAGCTTCCGACGACAAGGAGTGAACTCATGATCCGTCTCACGACGCCCATTTCTGAAGAACAAGCCCGCGCTTTGAAGGTGGGCGACGAAGTCCTGCTGAACGGCAGGGTCGTGCTGTCCCGCGACATCGGCCACAAGTATATGAAAGAGCAGAAGCCGGAGTGGCTGAAGCCCATCCTCAAGGACATGGTGATCTACCACTGCGGGCCCGTGGTGAAGAAGAACGAGGATGGCTCCTGGTCCTTCGTGGCGGCGGGACCCACCACCAGCATCCGCGAAGAACCCTACGAAGCCGACGTCCTGGACACCTACCAGGTGCGCGGCGTCATCGGCAAGGGCGGCATGGGCAAGAAGACCAGCGATGGCCTCGTGAAGACAGGCGCGGTCTACTTCCATGCCACCGGCGGCGCGGGTTCGCTTCTGGCCGCGCAGGTGAGGCGCGTGGTGGATGTCCACATGCTTGAGGAGTTCGGCAGCCCCGAAGCGTTCTGGGTCGTCGAAGTCGAGGATTTCCCCGTCGTCGTCACCATGGACAGCCATGGCGCATCCCTGCATGAGATCGTGCTGGCGCAGAGTCAGGAACGGGCCAAGGCGCTGACAGCGAAGTGAGCATCACCTATTCTGAACTCCGCCTGGACCTGGCTTCAGCCCTGGCCCAATTTCTCGAACCGGAGGAGGCCTCTGCGGAAAGCCTGCGCTGGTTCGAGGATGGCCTGGGTTGGGACCGCACAAGGCTTGCGTCAAAGGGCGGTGAAACCGTGCCGATGGAGGCGCGCCATCAGGTGGGCCAATGGTTGCGACGCCGGAGGGAAGGGGAGCCCTGGGCCTACATCTACGGCTTCGAGACCTTCCGCGGGCGTCGCTTCGAAGTCAACCGGGACACACTCATTCCTCGGCCGGAAACCGAGTTGGCCTTGGAGGCGGCGCTTGAAGCAGGCCTTCGCATGGGCCTGCGGAAGGCCTGCGACATCGGCACGGGCAGCGGCATCTTGGGCATCTGCATGGCGCTGGAAACGGATTGGGAAGTCACTGCCTCGGATATCAGCGAAGGCGCGCTGGACGTCGCTAGGCGCAATGCGGCAAAGCTCGGAGCGCGCGTCCAATTCACACTTGGCGACCTCCTCGCGCCCATTCCGGATCCGGTGGAATTGGTGGTTTCCAATCCGCCTTACGTGGACCCCGCGGATGCTTCAACACTGCAGCGGGAACTATCCTTTGAACCCAGGCAAGCTCTTTTCGCCGAGGATCAAGGCCTCGCGCTTTCCACTCAAATCCTTCGCCAGGCTGCCGCGCGGCAGGCGCGGGCGGTGGTGTTGGAAATCGGGGCGGGCCAGAGTGTGGAGCTGATTGCGCGAGCAAAAGCCTTCGGCTGGAAGCAGGCCCAGGCCCGCCAGGATTGGGCGGGCCATGACCGGATTCTCATTGCGACGGACTAGTTGACGGCTTGGGTGTTCCTGGAAGGCCGGAAAGGCCCGTCATGGGCGAAGGCGGCGCCTTCACCACCAGGGGACCCAGTACAGGTGGTGGCAGGGCATCCCCACTCTGGCCCACCATGGCCAGGGGCAGCACTTTCAGGGGCAGCCACCAGGCTTGGGTCCCGGAACCAAAAAGGAATCCGCCTGCGGCGGGCTGGAGCGCCCCGTCACCCATGGGAATACTGAAATCAGAAGGTGGGCCCAGGCTGCGCCAGCTCGTCGTCCACGAGGCGCGCTTGAGGGCGCCGTCCTCCGGATCCCAGCAGTAGAGGCGATCCAGTCCCTGGTGCAGATACGCTTCCCAACTGCTTCGATCAACCCCTTCGACCACCTGAGGCTGCAGCAGGGGCACGGGCTCTGATGCCGCGGCCGCGCCAGATGCCGCGTCGTCAACTTCCAATGGGATAGGGCTGGGCAAAGGTGGCAACAGCGTTGGCACCGCCAGGCCGAACCAGAGCTTGCCTTCCGCATCGGCCCCGAGCAACTGCAGCAGTTCCGCATCCTTTTCATGGGGTGCTGGAATTGGGAAGGACTTGGGTTCCCACATGGCCACAGGCGTCCCCTCAGAGGTGACCTCGATGAGACGGCCCGGTTCCGGCTGCCACCAAAGCTTTTTACCGCTGGATACCAGCCTGCCCATGGGTTCCACGAAACCCAAGGGGCCGGGCGAGGGCAAGGCGAGATGGATCCAGCCCTTCTGCCCCAGGTATGCGGAAAGACCCATGCGATGGGAGATGAGGAAGCCCACAGATCCAGTGGGTACCAGGTCCGTGACGCCTTGAATTTCCGGCGGCATCTCGATGGATTGCGCCGCGGCGCGAGGTGCCCTGGCGCCTTCCCGTTCACCCGGCTGAAGAGCCAAGGGAAGGCGCACCAGTTCGCCTTTGTCGCCATATCCAAGGACCGAGCTGGCGCCCTTGCCTTGCTTTTCATCCAGAGCGAGCGCGAGCCGCTCCACCGCCGCACGATGGCTCCAGCGCACGGATTGTGTCGTAAGATCCATGGCAATCAAAAGCGGCACATCCGCCGATGTGGCGTCCTGGGCAAGGTAGAGCAGCACGGCCACATCAGCGTGGACCACCACTGCGTCGCGCAATTGGGCGAAACGATAGAAACCTTCCGCCACCCCTTCAGGGCGAGGCACATGCATTTGCGCGGTCAGCTGGCCGTTCTGGAAAATGCCGATCTGCTGCTGGTCGGTTTGCGTGAGCACCTGGGCTACGACGACGCCGCCAGCCGTGGGACGCAGCCAGCGAATGGCCCGGAGGGGCCTGCCCCCATCGGTGTAGCGGAAAAGGCGTCCCTCGCCCAGATTGTCCGCGGAGAAACTCCTGAAGGATTCATCCAGGGAAAATGGCGCGGATCTGACTCGCAGCAACCACCAGGCAGCACTGCCCAGGGCCAGCATCGCGATGATTATGATGAGCAGTGTTTTCCTCATGCCTTGGCTCCATGTTCTAAAAGATAGGCTTCCAGGGCCGCCAATGCTCGTTCCAGGTGGGCTTGACCCTTGGCTTGTTTCAGGCCTCGCGCACCCCCGGTGCGTTTCAGGAGGCGATGATCCAGCAGACCTTCTGGGAGATCTGGCAGGAGCCCCAGCATGGCATTGGTGGGGCCGAAATCCTTCAGCGAAGCATGTGCCAGGTAGTGCAGCAAGGCGCCCAGCATGGTTTCACGAGGGAACGGGGCTGGCGGTTTTCCATGCACAAAGGATTGGATGAAGAAGGCGGCCGCAAGCCCACCTGCGGCGGATTCCAGATAGCCCTCCACGCCGCTGAGCTGGCCAGCGATCCAAAGATTCGGCACGGTCTTCAACGCGAGGGTCGCATCGAGCACTTTCGGAGCCTGCACATAGGTGTTGCGATGGATGCTGCCAAACCTCACGAATGCAGCTTCTTCAAGACCTGGAATAAGACGGAGCACTTTCTTTTGAGCCGCCCACTTCAGACGGGTCTGAAAGCCTACGAGATTGTAATGGTCCCCCGCGAGCGTGTCCTGGCGCAATTGCGCCACGGCATAGGGCCAGCGGCCGGTGCGGGGATCGTCCAGGCCCACGGGCTTCATGGGGCCATAGCGGAGGGTCTGGCGGCCCCGGTCCGCCATGACCTCGATGGGGAGGCAGGCTTCGAAGTAGGGCGTGTCGAAATCATGCAGATCCGCCCGCTCGGCGATCAGGAGCGCATCCAGGAATCGTTCGTATTCGCTTTCGGTGAGCGGACAGTTGATGAAATCGGCGTCGCCCTTGTTGTAGCGGGAGGCCCGGAAGGCGGTATCCATGTTGATGGAAGCGCGCTCGACGATGGGCGCGATGGCGTCATAGAAAAAAAGCCGGTCGCCGCCGCAGATGCCCGAAAGCCATTGGGCGAGCGGTTCTGTGGTGAGTGGCCCCGTTGCGATCAGCGTCGGGATCGAGAGATCCGGCGCTGATTCCGCAGCTTCGATCCACGAGATGTTCGGATGTTGTTTCAGGGCCAAGGTGACCATCTGCGAAAATGCATCGCGATCCACTGCTAGCGAGTTTCCCGCGGGTACGCGGGTGGCTTCCGCGCATTTCAGGATCAGCGAGCCCAGGCGGCGCATCTCGGCCTTCAGAAGGCCCGTGGCGCTTGTGGCATCATCGCTCTTGAAAGAGTTGGAGCAGACCATTTCCGCGGCCCAACTTGTCTGGTGGGCGGGCGTCATCCGGTGAGATCGG
>JAJYMZ010000067.1 GCA_021786615.1 Acidobacteriota bacterium | reverse complement strand
CGCGTAGTTCTTGTTTCTTGCCTCTGCTCATTTCTTGCCTTGTAAGCCTGACTGGCTTACCTTTATCCAGGAGGCCCGCCATGACCAGCCGATCCCTCACCGCCCACGCGACGCTCAGCAGCAAGGGGCAGCTCGTGATCCCCAAGACGCTGCGGGAGGCCCTAGGCCTCCACGCTGGGGCGGAAGTGGTGCTCACGACGGAGGTTGACGGGTCCCTGAATTTGTCGCCCTTGAAAGTGCCCGTGAAGCAACTTTTCGGGATGCTCCATCAGGCGGGAAGGCCGGCCGTGGACGTGGATGAGGCCATTCTCGAAAGCATACGAGAACTAGGGGAGCTGCATTCATGATCGCCCTGGATACCAATGTCCTGGTCCGCGCCATCCTCCAGGACGATGCAGTCCAATCTCCCAAGGCCCAAAGACACATGGCCGCGGCTGCCAAGGAAGAAGGCCTGTTCGTGTCGGCCTTCGCAGTGCTGGAATTGGCCTGGGTCTTGAGATCCTGCAAGGTGCCCAAGGCCAAGGTGGTTGAAACCTTGCGCACCCTGCTGGCGGCCACGGGCATCAGCGTGGGCCATCGCCCCCAAGTGGCCGCCGCGTTGGATGCTTTCGAGTCAGGAAAGGGGGATTTTGCGGACTACCTGATCCAGCAGGACGGCGCGTTCAATGGGGCCCATGGCTTCCTGAGCTTTGATGCCATTCTGAGGAAAGAGGGCCTCGCCAAAACGCCGTGATCCTACTTCTTTTCTACTTCCCTCGCGCTAGTGTTTTCATGGTTGTGTGACTGGAGTCCACCATGCCCGAGCCCATCCCCTTCAACCGCGTGTCCATCGCCCCCTTCGCCTACATCGGCGAGGCCTGGGAGCGGGTGAAGGGGCAGTACTGGATGTTCCTGGGGGTGTCGGTGGTGGGGATGCTCATCGCGGGGCTGGTGCCCATGGCGGTGATGCTGGGGCCCATGATGTGCGGCATCTACCTCTGCTACCGCCAGCAGGGACGCGGCGAGCCGGTGGTGTTCGAGACGCTGTTCAAGGGCTTCGACCGCTTTTTGGAATCCTTCATCGCCGCGCTGCTGATGATGGCGGCGAGCCTGGTGTTCGTGCTGCCCCTGGTCTTCGGGCTGGTGTTCTCGGGCCTCCTCCTGGGCTTCCTGGGGGCCGCCGGCGCCTCGGGCGGCTCCCACGGGGCCGAGGGGGCCGCCCTGGGGATGGTCATCCTGCTGGCGGTGGTGGGGTTCCTGCTGATCATGCTGGCCTCGGTGCTCATCAACCTGCTCTTCTGCTTCACCTTTCCCCTCATCGCGGATCGCGGCATGAAGGGCCTCGATGCGGTGAAACTGAGCTGGCGCGCGGCCTGGGCCAACCTCTGGGGGCTGCTGGGCCTCGGCCTGGTGATCTTCCTCCTGAGTCTGGTGGGCGTCTGCTTCTGCTACGTCGGCGCCTTCCTCGTCCTGCCCATCACTTTCGGCGTCCACTGGATCGCCTACGAACGCGTATTCGGGCTCCAGGCTGTGGACTGATCCATACTCCAGGCTGGCACCCGGTTTCCCATGAACCCTGATCCCGAAAAAATTGGCCGCTACCAGGTGGAACGCGTCCTCGGCCGCGGGTCCATGGGCATGGTCTATCTGGCCTTCGACCCCCTGCTCAAGCGTTCCGTGGCCGTCAAGATCATGCAAGGGAAGCGGGCCGATGACTCGGAAACCATCGCCCGCTTCAAGCGCGAAGCGGAAATCAGCGCGAAGCTGAACCACCCGAACATCATCACCATCTACGACGTGGGCGTGGACGCCGGCGCGGGGCCCTTCCTCACCATGGAATACATCGTCGGGGCGAGCCTAGCCCACATCATCCGGATGGAACTTCCGGTGGACGAGGTCATGAGGTTGCTGCTGCAGGCCATGTCAGCCCTGCAAGCGGCGCACGTGGCGGGCATCGTCCACCGCGATGTGAAGCCTGAGAACATGCTGGTGAGCCAGACCGGTCATTTGAAACTCATGGATTTCGGCCTGGCCCGGGGCGACCAGTCCCGGTTGACCGCCGAGGGCATGCTGTTCGGAACACCCTCCTACACCGCGCCGGAGCTGTTGACGGGCCGCGCACCCTCCCCGGTCACGGACCGCTATGCCTTCGCCGTGACCGCCTTCGAAGCGCTCACCGGCGCCCTTCCCTACACGGGACCCAGCGTGGGTTCGACGCTCTTCCGCATCGTCAACGACCCCCCGGCGATTCCGGCGGATCTGGATCCCGGGCTGCAGGCCCTGTTCAGGAAGGCCCTCGCCAAGGATCCCGCCCAGCGCCATCCGGACCTGCCGGAATTCATGGAAGCGCTCATCCACGCGGTGCCCCTGGAGCAGGACCAGCGGGCAAGATTGCTGGACAGCCTGGATAGCGCCAATACGAATGTGTCCACCTTCAACTTCCTCCCCGCCAGCAGCGAGGCCGTGGACGTGCCCTCCACGGATCCGGATTCCGCGGCCGCCCAGGCTACGAGCCGCACGGATCCCAGATCTAGCGACAGCGGCGCCGAGCCACCGACCTACCCCCTGGATCTGCATTCAACCCCAGTCCCCGCGTCCGCATCCACTCTGGCCTTGGCGCAGCCGCTCCCACCTTTGACACCTGGGAAAGGCGGTCATGGCATGCGCTGGGCCATTCTCGGGACCTTGATTCTCGGAACCCTCGGAGTAGGTGGCTATTCCCTCTTGAGTCCCAAGAAAATCCCTCGTTATGTGGCGATTCAAAGCCAGCCTTCCGGGGCCTCGGTATTCCTGGACGAACAACCGCTGGGGGAGACGCCCCTGGACCGGGTGGAACTGAAGGGCCACAGCCCATTGCTCAAAGTCAAGCTGGCGGGTTATCTCACCCAGCACCATCGCATCCAGGAGGGTGAAACCTCCGTGAAGATCCTCCTGAAAAAGCCGCCGCATTTCATCTCCGTCATCACGGAACCCACGGGAGCCCGGGTTTTCCTGAACGGCGGCTTCGCGGGCGCCACGCCCATCCTGAAGCTAGGAATTCCCCGCCAGGGCACTTCCAGATTGAAGCTCCTTCTCGATGGCTATGTCCCCTGGGAAGCCGAGGTGGATCCCAACCTGCCCTTCCCGGACTTGATCCGCCTCAATCCTTTGCCTAAGGCATCATCCCGGCGCGGCAATCGGTAGCGGCCGGGGCCGCAACCAAAACTAAGGAGTCATCAGGCCGCGCTGAGTTGATATAAAAACGCTTCAGGCCTTTTCGGGTTGGGGTCCACACACCTGCGAATTTGACCAGATCAAAGGCAGTGATAGTCCAAATATCGTGGCAGCACCCCCCCCATCCCCTTCATCCCTGTTA
>JAJYMZ010000025.1 GCA_021786615.1 Acidobacteriota bacterium | reverse complement strand
AAGACCAGCACCAGCACCAGGCCCCAGAACAGCGCCTTCAGGATGTTCCAGCGGACGCGGGGCTCTTTGGGATTCGAGAAGGCCCCGGCCACGTAGACGCAGCGGCTGTGGGAGCGGGGGGGGGGGAGGCGGGATGGTCACTTCAGCACCAGGCCGAAGAACAGCAGGCTCCCCAGGATCCAGGCGACCTGAAGGCGGCCCTGATTGGAAATTTTGGCGGCTTGGACTTCGATGGGTTCGGTGAAGATGCCTTCGGCGTTCACGTCGAACTGGCAGGAGCTGCGGCCCGTGGCCGTGCGGACCCACCACTTGTAGCCGAGTATCCCTAGACCCACGCCCAGCAGGTAGCAGACGATGCCCCCGCGCAGGTTCGCGGTGATGACCTGGCTGCGCTGCACTACGTTCCAGTCGGGGTCGGTGCCCAACACCTCCATGCCCGCCGTGTGGTGCAGGAATCGGGCGCTCAGGACGGCCACGATGCAGCCCAAAAGGAACAGGAACAGGACCACCCGCGCTTGGGTCGTCCGGTCTTGCTTGTAAAATGGCGTAAGGATGTGGGTGCGGAACCAGTCCATGGAGGCCTCCGGTGGAGTTACTGCCCCGAAGGTCACGCGCGCGTAAGGGAAGCCCTAGGGAAACAAGTTTCGGGAAATGGGGCGCCAGGGGTAGATACAGCAAGGGCGCCATCGGGCGCCCTTGGTCGCGTACTTGAGTACATTGGTGTCGTCAGGCGGTCAGACCGAATAGTCCCGGCATTTCGGCCTTCTGCCGCCGCGCCAGCCGGGCGACGTGGATGATCTGGCCGATCCACTGGCGGGTGTAGCCGTGCTTTTGTCCCAGCTGGTCGTAATCGGTCAGCCCTTCGCGCCAGTCCTCGTAGACCCGCGCGTGCTTGGGCTCGATGTCCACCAGGTCGGCCTTGGGGATGTAGGGCTCGGTGCCGCCCCACTTGGTGCGGGCCCGCTCCATGGCGGCGTGGGCGGCGTGGGCCGCCACGTCAGGCTTGATGCCCTCGGCCTCCAGAACCCCGGCCACCACGGCACCGAGGTCCAACAGGATTTTAGGATATGTCGCCGCCATGATGAACCTCCCGCCACTTGAGAATGTGCCGCAGGTGGCGTGGTTTGTCATGGGGCGGGCTTTTTCTCCTTAGCCGCTTTTCTCAAAAGCCAGAGCGGTTAAGGCGGCATGGGCTGTCTGGCCTTTGGCGCGGATCAATGACAACAGGCAGGCCAGTTGCGCGGCTTCTTTCGCGCCGCTATCAGCCAGAAGCCGCTCCAAAGCCGCCAGGGCCTGGCTTTGAATGTCCAAGGCATTGACCGCATCATCCAGGGCTGACCAACAGGCCAAGCATGTCCCGCCTTTGGGTTCCAGTGTCATATAGGGGCTCCTAGCCGGGTGTTGAAACAACCGCAGAGACGGCCAGCCCGTATTTCCCGCCGAAGCAAGTCTTGTATTCCGGGACTACACCCGACTCAAGAGAGCCGTTTCTCTGATGGGAGTTTCAGTCCCGGATTGATACAACAACGCGGCCGAAGCCGCGTCAAGGTGTTTATGACTTATCCGACCTTCGCGTAGGCGAGCGCGGCCAACGAATCATGGACGCCGCCTATCTTGGCGCGGATGAGTGCCAGGAGCATGGCGAGCTGGCTTGCTTCGATGGTGCCGCTATCCGCCAGCAGGCGCTCCAGGCCACCCAGCGCCTTGCTTTGGGCATCCAGGGTGATGATGGCGTCATCCAACACCAGGAAGACGGGGTTGATGGTCAGGTCTCCGCTCATTTCACCACCTCCAAGGGGGCCTGGAAGCCGCCGGGAAGGGTCTTGGGATTGGGGAAGAGGCGTGGGTCCATGGAGTGGAGCACCGCTTGGGCGCCTTGGGGGCCGTAGATCCGGCGTAGCTCCGACATGAGGGCCAGGGTGACTTCGCGGCGCTGGGAAGTCGAGGCATTGACGCGGGCCTGTTGGGCCTGGATGGGATGCGCCTCCAGGTTGGCGCGCAGGATCTCCAAGGGCACAAAGACGGCCTGATGCTCGCGGCGAACGGGGATGTTGTAGCGCACCACGCGCTGCCGGATGGTGCTTTTGGGTATGCCCAAGGCTTCACTGGCCCGGTATTGGCTCACCCAGGTCTCGGTGGCTTCGGGCGCGGCCAGGCTTTCCCCGCGCATGACCTTGACCAGCGTGGTGGCCGCCCAGCGGCCGAAGGCCAGCACCTTGGCCCGGCTTTCGGGCGTGGCCGAGCGCTCGGGGTTGAGCATGCCGAGGAGGCGGACGACGCCGGGCTCGGTGAGGCATCTGAATTCTCGATCCCTTCCATCGACGGCCTGTGTAATACAGGTGGTTGACCAATCGCGGAGCAGCTCATCCCTGGTCACCAGTTGCCGAAGGGATTCCGGGTCACGGGCAACCGCATCCGCAATGTCCTTGATGGGAACCATGCGCCCCTGGGGTTGTTCAAGCACACGGATGCCGTGGCCTTCGAAAGAAAGCGTTTGAGCAGCGTTCATGCTGCCTCCTATGAATGACCGCCGTTTAAGCGGGGAAGTATTCCAGGATCGGCCTGGAACCGGGAGCTAAACACCCGCATAGGACGGGTCCAGTTATTCGTGCCCTGGCTTGCGCTGGGCCTTATTTCCTGTGACTCCCGGGGATGCCGGTTCCCTATGTCAGAGTGTTTAACTCCACCCATAGGATGCTCTCTTGCAAACCACTGTCAAGCGTTTCGCGGTTTATTTGGCGGTGGTCAACGGATCTGTCGGGCAAACCCAGGCGCGAAGGCCCGCATGGTCGAGGTTTGGCTGAACTCGATCAGGATGCCTTCGGCTTCCTTGGTTCGCGCGAAGGCATGGCATAGGCCCATGACCTTCCAATCGTCCATATTCTCCCAGTTGACCCGGCGCAGGTCATCACCTTGGAAGCGCATGGTCATTAAGGAATCCACGTTGGAATTCCCGTACTTATCAGTCATTTTTGCGGTCACCTCGAACGTGACACCTGAGGTGGTCCCGAGCCTGCCAGACTCTTGGAGCGCTTTGAGTTGATTAAACATCTGGCTCTTCAGGGTCACCATGCTGAGCCCAACGCTGTAGTTGTCGGGGAATCCCATCGGGATTGTGATTTCATCCTGTGCGTGGGCAGCCGCAGCCCGCCGCTGGGCCTCCGCGGCTATAGCTGCCGCCTTTTGGGCAGCTGCTCGGGCCTTGGCTTCCGCCGCCCGCTGCTCGGGCGTCTTGGCGGCTTCGATGCGGGCCAGTTCTGCACGCTTGGCGGTGGCGGCCTTCTCTTTCTCCACCTCGGCCACTTGGGCGGCTGCTGCCGCTTCTTTGTCCCACTTTTCGGATTCATGAGACAGCACCAGATACATAGCCATTACGAGCACAAAAAGAATCCCACCACAGCCGCAGGCGGCTAGGAATAGCTTCTTTTCTGTGGTCGGGGCAATGGATTCAAGCATCGCTTCGGGGCCCGTTGGGACAGCCCTTTTCGCCGCCACGCCATCCTTGCCCACCAGCCCCAGCCGTTCCTTGCAGAAGGGGCATTGGACCGAGGTGATCACCACCTCCGAGTTGCAGTTCCAGCATTTCTTCATCGTCAGTTGCGCCACGGCGGCCTCCAGTGACTTCGTGCGGTTAAGGGTTTCGCCCTAGCCTAGCAGGGGCGCGGTGAGGTGATCGGGATGGGGGAACACGGGATTGATGTGATGCAGGGCCAGGGCGGCGTGCTCGCCGTAGGCGTCCAGGATGTCGCGCCCGGTGACGCTCACGTTTGGAACACGGTCGGGGCGCTGGGCGGCGGCGCCAAGCCAGCGGCGGGCGGCGTGGTAGCTGGGTTTGCTGTCTTGTTCGGGCAGGATGGCGAGCAGCATTCGGTGGGCTTTCAGCAGGCTGTGCTGGGGCGGGTTGCCCAGGATGGCCAGGAGCAGGGGCAGCCAGGGCGGCGTTTCGCGCAGGCCCCGCAGGGGCGCCAGGCTATCGAGGCCTTCGCGGGCGTCGGCGAGCCAGCGCTCCAGGGAGCGGCGGCTCAGGGCGCGAGATCCCACGCAGCCCGCGCGAGCGTTGGCGATGGGGATCTGGGCTTGGATTTCGCCGGGCAGGCGCTTGGCTTCAGCGTCTTCGATCAGGCGCTCCATGGCCCAATTCAGGGACTGCCCGGTTTGATCCACCAGGCTGATGAGGTAGCGCAGCACGGTTTCGCGGGCGTTGGCGCAGCGGAGCTGCCAGTTTTTGAGGGGGCGGGAGTTGGGAGGGGGCAGCACTTCAGCCTGGATGCCCGTGCGCCATTGCTTTTCGACTTCGATCAAGTAGCGGCGCGCTTGCTTGCCTTTGGGCGTCTGGCTGATGATGGCGATTTCTTTGGCCGCATCGGCGGTGAGGCGATATTCCATGCACGGACGGCCTCTTTTGGGGTTTTCGCCTAAAAAGGCGAAAAATACAAAGTCTTGACCCTCTTGCAGATCGGCCCGCTCGACCTGAGTTTTAATCCAGTTTGTGTAATCCTTTTTTATCCCGAGAAACACGTAAAGGTCGCGGGCGTTGACGCCGGGTTGAACCTCGCCCTGCAGGTCGAGGGTACGGATGGGGAAGAGGGTGGTGTTCATGGGGTGTCCTTTCGGGGTTGAGTGGGGTGGTGGATGGCGCTAGGTCTCATCATCAAAAAGGGACGGTTCCCGGGCGTGTTCTTTGGCCTTGGGCCGCTTCTTGGCTTTCTGTTTTTCCTCTGCCTCACGCTCTGCGGGTGTCAGCATCCCGAGCTTTAATCGGATCTGTTCAGAGCGAACGTGCTGATTGGCTTTTTGCATGTCATGTCCGCGTACCATCGCGTCTCCTTTTCGTGGGCCGTTAGGCGTTACCAGGGCGGCGGCGGCACATTGTCTTTGATAAGGAATAGGGCGGCGCCAACCACGGCACCACCGCCGATCACGGCGCCGAGGAACATGGCGAGCAGGATCTGGGTGAGTGTGTAGGTCATGGCTGGGACTCCTTCAAAAACCGCTCCACCTGGTGGAGGGTGTCCATGTCGGCGGTGGCCAGGCGTTGGCGAATGCGGAACACTATGGCGGCGTGGGCTCGGGCGTAGATCCGGCCTTCGCGGCGCTTGGCGGTTTGGACTTTGAGTTGCAGGCGGATGGAGCAGGGCCAGCGCATGAGCAGGCGTTCGAGATAGCTGGAGTTTTCGGTGGGGAGGGCGCGAATCATGGTTTGCCCCCGGCAAAGAGGCTGATCGCGGTGAGCGCGGCTTTGGGGTGCTGCCGTTTGGCTTCTTTAACGGCCCTTTTTTGTGCGGCTTCCCACTTGGCGGCAAAGCCTCGTCCGGTGGGGGTCTTCATGAGCTTGCCTTTCATGGCTTTGACGACGCAGACAAGGCATAGGCCGGATGGAGTGGCGCCGCCCTTGCCACATTCCTTGCACTTTTCGTCCATGTTGACGGTGATGGTGGGGACGTTACCCATGCTTCGGCCCTCCCATCGCCATCGCGGCCAGCAACAAGGCCAAGCTCGGTTTCAGCGGCTTGGGTTGGAAGGTGACCGAACTGGCTTTCTTTTCGGCTTCGCGCTGCACTGCGGCCTTCAGCCGCTCTTCAAAGGTGCCGCGCCGTTTGGCTTTACCCATGGGCCACCGCCTGGATTTCTTCCGCCTTGGAGCCCGAATAGAGTTCGGCAAACTTCTGCTGGATCACACAGAGCCTGCCTGCCTCGCCGGGCTCATAGCCGTAGCCCGGACAGCCGTCTCCGTCCCGGTTTCTGAGGTCATCGGTCCAGAAGTCGTAAGTTTCCTGCGGTCCCCGAAAGTCATCGGAAATGGTTGGGCAATCCCTCCACAACTCCCGGGCCCGTTCCTTGGTGATGTCGCCCTGGCGGCGCTGCTGCAGGATCTCGTAACGCAGCCCTTCTATGGCGTATGCCGGCACGAAGACACGGTGCAAGAACTTCTCACACAGATAGGATCCAGAGAGATCACCGGAGAACCACCGGCGACCATGGCCGAGGGTGGAAACATTGCCGTTTCGCCCTAGGGTCAGGTCGCCTTGGAGCACGATCCCCTCCGGCGTGAAGAGAATCAGGGTGGACATCATCCGTCCATCGCCTGGCTTTTTGAGGTAGTAAGCCTGGACTTTTTCGGTTTCAACAACCGTCTCCAGAACATGATCCTTCAGGCTTTCCCGCATGTGAGGATGGATCCATTCAGCCATGGGCCACCTCCACCGCCGTCTTGATGTCCAGGGCTTTGGTACGCGGCATGGTGAGACCATCACCGCCCTCGAATTTCAGCCAAGCGAAGCGGCCATCGCCAGTCGGCGGGGCGATCTTGCAGCCGGGCAAGAGGTGAAACTTCCTAAGGAACGCGGTGGTGAAGGATGACCCGGCCAGATCTACGGATGAAATAGCCTCGGAAGTGCCCATCCCCTTGCATGTACTGCAATAGTTGGTTTCTCCATTGCCATCACAAGAGCGACACTCACATTCATATTCGTTAAATGAATTTGAAAGGATGACGACGCCTTCACCATCGCACTCCGGGCAGGTGGCGGCTGTTGCACCGCCGCATTTGGGGCAGGGCTTCAGCTCGCCGAGCATTTCAAGGCTCGGAAGTTCCAGCCAACCCTCGGTGGGGGCTGTTTCGCCGTTATAAATGCTCGCCGTGTTGTAGGGATTTTCGATTTCAGGCACGTCAGCCAGGCGCGGAACACGAATGAGGGTGATGGCATCGGTGGCAAAGGTGAATTCACCATCCGACCAAGGAACTGACGCCCGCGGGTAGGTCCCGCAGAAGGCCTGCAAGAGTTCTTTATCCATGGTTCACCTCCGGCACATTGAAGGCCTTGAAGACGGCGCGGGTCCAATGGTGGCGCCAGACGCGGGTGTAGAGGTCGGTGCCTTTCTGGAGGCCTTGTTCGGAGAGCTGGAGCGCGAGTGTGCTTCTCGGGTTGGTGATGCCCGAGAGCCGGTCAAGATGCGCTTCGGCGAGCTTGAGGAGCTGAGCTTCGGCGGCGCGGGTCTGGTCGAAGTGGTCCAGCCACCCGGGGGCATCGGGGCCGGGCTCGTTGAATTTAAGGAACCACCACTGGGTCCAGGCTTGCTTGGCCTGGGGATCGGATTTAAGGGGCTCGATGACCTTGTCCCAGTTGGCGGTGGCGGGGAATTTGACGAGGGGCAGCTCGGCGAAGCGCTGCTGCCGAGCCTGCGCTTTATCCAGCTCGGGCTGGATCCAGGCGAGCTTGATGCGGTTGGGGCGGCGGGGGCGCTGGGCCAGGCGGACGAAGAAGGCGGTCATGGCTTCGACCACGCTGGCGGCGCGGATGCCGGCGGCCTGCCACTGCTCGACCTGGCGGAAGTCGTCCACGCTGAGGAAGGTCTGGCGGCCGTGGCAGCCGTAGGCCCACTCGGCCTCGATCCAATCGAATTCCTGGCGGGTGTAGGGGGGGAAGGCGGTGGCAGTCATGCAGGCTCCTTTCGGGCTTGCCGTTTCTGGTCATAGGCGAGCGCCGCGATGACCTTGCGGAGCTGGTCGGGGTTGCAGTGCTCGACTTTTTCGAGCTTGAACATGCGCTGGGCGATGCCGTGGGCATAGGCCCAGGGGCGCTTCTGGCTGGTGAGCTGGGCTTCGATCTTGTGGATGAGGCTGGTGCTGTTGGCGGCCACCATGGGCGGACGGCCATTGGTCTTGGCATCCTTGGGCTTCCAGCCCGCGTGGACGAGGGCCAGGAGGACGCGGGCGCGCTCGTTGCCAGTGAGATCGGCCGAGCTGCTCTTGCCGGTCTCGGCGCGCAGGAGGTCGCGGTAGGCGTCATCGTCCAGGCCTAGCTCTTTCTTGGCCATGTGGATCTTGGCGAGATCGGCGCGGCGGAGGTCGGGTTTCACGCGGCACCGCCCGCCAAGGTGAGGGCCATGTCGAGTTGGCCGCGCACCATTTCCATGGTTTCCACCAGGCATCCGCGATCGGTTGGCCGCATGGTTTCGATGGCGGCCAAAAGCAACCAGCCTTCCTTTCTCATGCGCAGCAGGGCCGCGCGGGAGACAGCAACGTCGGCGGTGTGCAGCAGCTCGTGGGTGTAGGGGACGGCGGTGGGGGATAGGGCTTGAGCCTTGGCCGGGAAAAGGGTGGTATTCACCTTGGCCAGTGCTTGGGGGGAGAGTTTGGGGGACTGGTGCGAAGGGGTGCGTTTGGGTGCAGGTTTGGCTGTGGCGTGGGCCTTAACGTCCCGGGGCATCTCCAAGCCGTGGAGTTTGCAGATCATCCTCATGGCCTGGCGGGCATTGCGCTGGCTGGAAGGCGTTCGGGCTTCCAGGTAGATCTGGTGCTTATGGGCGAGCTTTTCTTCGGGTGTGGGGTTTTTGCGGGGGTAATAGCCTTTGGGCATGGGGGCCTCCTTAGGGCGCTGGGCGCTGGGCGCTGGGCTGTGGGTTGCGGGCGCTGGGTTATGGGGTTGGGGACTTGAGACTTGGGACTTGGGACTTGGGACTGGTTCGGGTTGCGGGCAGGGGTGATCGGGCAGCGCGCAGGGCTTCCAGGCGCCGATCTCCTGGGCCTGGGCCAACTCCAGACGCAGGCTGAGCTTTTCCTTGGTGGTGAGCCACGTCAGGAGGTCTTTGTCGTAGGCTTTGATTTCCGCAACGGTGGCGAGGCTGCCGTTCAGTAGGCGCGGACGCTTGGCCTGGTGGTCCAGGAACGCTTTGCGCGCCTCAGCCAGGGGCGGGATGTCAATCGCCAATTCGAGGGGATCAGCGGGGGAGTGGGTGGCCACGGCGGGCCTCCGGGGTGATGGCGGGGATGGCACTCCGCTGGACATGGTTTTCAGCCTTGGCGTGGGCGGCGGCCAGCTCCAAATAGGCCTGGTTGACTTCCTGTTGCGATCTAACCAGATCGCGGCGAACGGCCTTGGCAGCGGGGGGTTCGGGTCTCAGCACGGCGGCCAATAGGGGCAGCGCGGCCAGCAGCGCCATGAGGGCGATGCCCAGCCAGCCGCGCCAGTCCATGCGCGCCGTGATGGGGTGGTCGAGATCCCAGAAGGATTGGGGGTGCGGATGAAGGGGATTCACGGTTGGTTCCTTTCCATGATTCGCCGCAGACGGGCCATGGCTAAGTGCTCGATCTCGAAGACGCGCTGACGGCTGACGCCCCACAGCGCGGCGATTTGCGCCTGGGTGTGGACGGCGCAGCCGAGGCCGAAGCGGCGCTTCAGAACTTCGCGGTAACGGGGCTTGAGCTGGGCCAGGGCCTGATGAAGGGCCAAGGACTGGGCCGTCAGCTCGGCTTCTTGGTGGGGATTGGGAGTATCGCCGGGCAGCAGCTCGGCACGGGTGCCGCCGCCCCTGATGATTTCGACATCAATGCTGAAAATGGAGGGGAGGGTGCCCTGGCGCCGAAGGGCTTCCCGGTTGCGTTCGCCGATCTTGACGTGGTTCTCGCGCATGGCGCGCAGCAGGTGCTGGCGGACCCAAAAGGCGGCATAGGTCAGGAAATTGGCGCCGAAGGAGGGGTCGAACCGCCGGGCGGCCATGACCGCGGCGGCCAGGCCCTCCTGCACGAGGTCTTCAATGCCGATGCCTTGCACCGCCGCGGTGTTCTTGAGCTTGCCCGCTTCGCGGCGGATGTAGTGCCGGATCTCCAGGACGGCGTTGGGATCCAGGCCGCCTTCGGGGGTCCAGGTGTAGGCCGTGCCGCGCACCAGCACTTGGATGGGCTGCGGGGCCAGCACTTCGGCAGTGCAGGGCTCGGTCATGGTCAGGCTCCAGCCACGTCGAGCGTGATGGGGGCGTACTCATCAGAATCGCCCACGCGCTCATACATGCGGATATACCGCTTGCTGGACGCGATCTGGATGCTTTCCGAGATGGCGTTCATGGCCCGCAGCCAGCGTTTATCGGTGATGTCCAGCCGGCGGAGGCCAAGGACGCGGGAGACGCTGATGTTGCCTGCCTTGTCCACTTGAAAGGCGTCATTGATCAAGGTCACGATCTCGGGGCTGGAGCCCTCAGACCAGTCCTGGATGCATTTGAGGATGAGATCCCGCGCGATTTGCAGGCGCTCGTCAAACACAAGAGTTTCATTGATGGCCAGGACCACCTTCATGGCGCCATCAAAGGACAACAAGGTGATGTTGCCCTTCTTGCCGCCCAGGCGCTTGGCGCCGAAGCGGGCGGCGCTGGTGTCCACGAAATCGTCTATCTGCGCCATGATCTCGTTCTTGAAGGCGCTGAGCTGGCCACTTTGGCCTTTGGCGCGGTCAATGATGGTGGATACCAGTTGATCGCGGAGAAGATCAATCTCTTTGATGCTTTCGATGGGCACCAAGTGGCCGCGCGCATCTTGGCGGTAGCCATCGGGGATTCGTTTGGGATTGGTCATGTCAGAGGCTCCTTTTGCCGAGACGAGGTTGGTGGGTGTGGCGCCAGTGCTTGCGCCGTTGGTGGTCCCGGAAGAGCAGGACCCAAAAGAAAGGCAGGCCGAGCAATTTGAGGGGAATGGCCAGGAAGGGGCTCATGCGGATAGGGCCACGGGCTGTTTGGCCAAGTTCAGATGGACCTCCTGCACCTGGTGGGCCAACAGGCCGCAAAGGAAGGCGATGTCCGGGGGGGCATTCTTCAACTGATTCTGGAAGTGCTCCAGGAGGCGGACCTGGCCGGGGGTGATGGCGCAACGCTTCTTGGCGTAGAGGCGCACGGCATCGAAGGCGCGGTCCAGGCCTTCGAGATCGTGCGCGGCTTGGATGATCTCGGCGGCGGCGTAGCCTGCGACGGCCAAGGCCGCGAGGGCTGGGGAGGGCTGGAAATCAGGCAGTGGGTGGGGCCTCATGGCGTTTCTCCTGGAGGGCGGGGTTGTGGGGACATTTCTGGCACGCGGCCCAGTGCTGGAGGGCCGTGGGGTTGCTCATGGGGACATCGCGGGCGCGGTGCCGGGCGCACTCGTCCCAGGGGATCTTCTTGTCGAGAAAGGGGCAGTCTTTATCGCCGAGCACCTGGAGCACCCGCGCCGCCAGCCGTGTGGATGGACTCTGGTATTTGCCATTCAGGACCAAGCTCAGGACGGTGGGGGAGTAGTCGAGCTGCCGAGCAATCTTGCGCAGGCTGGCGCCCTTGATGGCGGTCTGGAGGATGGACAGCCACTCAGGCATGGAAGACCTCGCCGTGGTTGGGGTCTGAGACCTGGGCGGTGCGCTTGTTCCAGTGGGGGGCCTTGGGACCGAGATCGTTGGCCAAGACATAGATGGAATGGCCGCGGCAGCCTGCGGATGCGGTGCTTTTCTCGCGACGGTGCGGCAGGCGAGAAAGGATGCCGGCACGGGCCAAGGCCTCGACGTACTTGTAGGCGTGGTCCTGGGCGTTGGCTTCGCTGCCATTGGCGGCCAGGCGCACCACGTCGCCGACGGTGAAGCGCGAAAGCATGCGGAGGGCGCGCCAGACACGGTTGCGGAAGGTGCTGCGCTCGTCAGTGGCCTTGGGGCCGTTGGGGCCTGAGGTGATGGTGGCGCCCGATGCGGCCTTGAGTAGTCCGGCGGTGGTGATGCGCAGCATGCCGCGGGCGGAGCGCGTGGCCAGCTCCCGGGCGATGAGGGAGTCGGCCGCTTCGCGGATCTGCATGGAGGTCAGGCTGGTGGCCGCGCGGAGTTCGGCGACCGTCAGGGCGCCCAGGTGGCCCTCGGCGGGCACCAGCGCCCGCAGGAGCTTGGTGGCGTTGCCTTTCATACGCCAGCCTTCAGGGGGCGGCGGCCCCGGGCCTGCCAGTCGTGGGCGAGTTCGAGGGTGGCCACGTCGGCGGCCGACAGTTTGTTTACTTTTTGGCGGTGGGCGATGGCTTCGCAGGTGGCCAGGGCATTCATCACCAGGCGCATGCGGCCGTCGGTCTCTTTTAGGATGCGGTCCAGCAGGTCGTTTTCGAGGGTGACGCCCTCCAGAAGCGTGGTGGCGGCGGTCTTCAGGTCCTTGGCATCGGCCTTCTCGAACTGGACGACGCAGGCCAGGCGGCTCCCGATCTGGGGATAGCGCTTGATCTTGTTCTCGGCGTCCTGCATGCCGACCATCACCACGGGGCTGAGGGCCAGGTCTGAGATATCCCGGATGCTCTCCATGAGCTTGTGGTCGGACAGGCAATGCTCGATCTCGTCGATGATCAGCGGGCAGGGGCGCGTCATGAGCGCCCGCAGGGCCTGCCGGAACATCTGCTCAGTGGTGCGCTCGGGGGCGATGCTCAGCTCGTCGAGCAGCTCCCGCAGGAACCAGTGGGGGCGCCAGCCGGCCTTGGCCCGCAGATAGACGGCGTTGCCCTCCTGGGTGGCGTACCACCGCAGGGTTTCGGACTTGCCATAGCCCGGTTCGGAGGTCACCAGCATGAGGCAGGCTTCACGGGCGCCGCGCTGGTTCACCGTGGTCAAGCCGGAGAGGAAGCGGGTCGTGTTGCCGAGCGCCGCGTAGATGTTTTTCAAGGGGCCTCCTGAAAAGGGGTGGGTGTTGGTGAGCACTAGGCGGGAATGCCTAGGGCCAGGCGAATCGGTAAAGAGTTCTCGATCTGGTGCTGCACGTCGGCCAGCTCAGCGGCATCGCACTGGTCCTTGTGCTCAAGCGCCCATTTGACGTAGTCGATCTGGTTGTGGAAGTCGGGGCGAGTACTGGCGGCGGGTTCCAGCACGGGCGCGGCTTCCGGGGCGGTTCCGTCCGCCACGTTTCGCGCCTGGTTTGGCGGTGGTGTCATGCCGAGGGTCGCGTAGGCTTCCTGGGCGCGGAGTTCGTCCTGGGGAGTGATTTCCTTGATCCGCTTGGGGCCAGCTTCGGCGCGGATTTCCTCCACCTGGCGCTGAAGGCGGCCCAGGCGTCCCTGCTCGCGCTTGGAACGGGCTTGTTCAACAAAGGACTGGGGGAAGTAGGCGGTCTTGTTGGCCTCGAACTCGGCCAGGGTGATGAAATTGCCGTCGAGATCCCGGCACCAGACTTTCGCGGCGTCGTGGATGTCGTAGGCGACCTGGATTTCCAGGCCGTGATGCTCGGCCAGCGCGCGGCTATAGTAGCGATTGCCGAAGAGGTTGACTTCGCCGCGCCGGGTGGTGCGGACAAGGGTGGGCATGAACTCGTGGAGGTCGGAGACCAGGGCTTCGGGCGCCCAACCACTGTCCATGGCCTTCTGCCAGGCTTCATTGGGTGAAAGGTGCCGTTTTTTGCCGGTTTCATCCGTCAGCTTGGGTAGGGCGGAGGTGGGCTTGTTGTTGTAGGCCTCGGTGACGGCCTCGATGAAGGCCACAAAGGTATCCCAGGGCAAGAGCTTCCCCTGATCTTTGCGGGTGGCCACGTAGGCGATCTGCTTAGCCTGGCGATCCATGTCCTTGCCGATGTAGGTGGACAGGCGTTTTGCAGCCATTTCCACGTACAGGGTCTTGTTCAGGCGTTCGATCACGCCGCGGGACTGGGAGCGGTGAGGAATGGAGGTGGTGTGGCTGATGCCCAGACGCAGGGTCAGGGCGGCCATGGTCTGGTTGACGTAGCCGGGGCCGTTGTCGGAGTAGAAGATGGCGGGAACGCCGTGGGCCAGGATGCCCGTGCGCAGCGCATCCACCACCACCAGGGCGCCTTCAGCCAGGCCCACAGACCAGCCCACCAGCCTATTGGTGGCGAGGTCCACGATGGCGGTGATCTCGGGTCGGAAGGCCTGCCCGTGGACGGGGTGCTGGACCTCGGCGTCGAAGGTGTGGCCATCGGCAAGCCAGGCGTCCAACGGGAATTCGGGGCGCTCGCGGCGCTTGAAGGGCTGGACGGTCTTGAGTTCGCGGTCGAGCAGGCGCCCTCGCTGCTTTTCAACCTCGCCGATCTTCTTGAGATAGCGCCAGGCCTGGTCGTAGCTGGGCATAGGGACGCCGGGGGCGAGTTCGCCGGGGAGATCTTCCAGGGCGGAGGCGAGACTGGGTTTTTGAGGGCGGCGCCAGATGGCGAGAAGGGGGTGGATCCACTTGGGCTCGGCGCGATAGGCCGCCTTGGGGGCGAGGCCCACCAGGCCGGCTTGGATTTGCTGATCCCAGCGCTCCAGGGTGCGGGTGCTGATGTGCTGGCCCCGGGCGCTGGCTTCGCGGGCCAGCTGGGCGAGGGGTTCGGGCAGGGTGCCTTCGGTGTAATGGGCGACCACCAGGCTGATGGCCATGTTCTTGGAGCAGTCGCGCTCGGCGCGGAGCTGGTCGCGGTAGCGCAGCAGGCCAAGCCGGGCATCCATGCGGACGCGCTGCCAGTCTTTGAGGTCGGCGGTGTCGTTGTTGGGGACCGGCGCGGCGGCTTTCGCGGCTTGGGCCTGGGATTCGCGGAGGGCCAAGCGGGCTTCGGCCTCGGCGCGGGCCTCGAAACGAGCGCGGGCGGCGGGGTAGAGGGCGAAAAGGGCGGCGGAGGGGATCTGATAGGCGCTGCGGCCCTTGTGGTGACCGTCCTCAATCGATTTCTCTTCTGCTTGAAGCCGACCATCAACGATGGCCTTGCGGATTGCGCGGGGGGTGAGGCCGGTCAAATTGGCCGCTTCTGGCACCAAAAACAGAGGAACCGACAGAGGAACCACGTCAACCAAGGCACCTTGGGTTACCCCTTGTACTGATTGCGCAGACTCAGCGCCGACAGGGGGTTCGCTTGGTTCCTCTGTTTGTTTTGCCGGTTCCGCTGTTCCTCTGTTTAACAGAGGAACCGACAGAGGAACCGGCTTGGGGGCACGCGGCCGCCTGGTGGGTGTTTTGAGAGTCATGGCCAGCTCAGGCGGCTGGCGTCGCGCGGCGGCCCCAAATTTGATCGGCCGGAAGTCCTAATTTCTCGGCGATCAAATCTTCAACAGCGCGCCCTCCGCGCTGGCGATTGATGACCTGGATCATATACTCGACACTGACGCCGCGTTCGGAAGCGAGGGAGCTGATGGTGATGCCTTTGAGCTTCAATAAAGCCCGGATGCCCTCTGGCTTGAGGCTGCCATCCGTGTTGATGCCACTGGCCAGCATGTTTTGGACCGCAGAGGACGTCGAAAGGATGGCTTGGACATCTGCGGATAAGCCGAAGGCCTGCCGCTTGCGGCGTATACGTTTGGCGGTCATGATTGGCTCCTGGGGGCCTCGATTTCTAGGCCATGAACCTAATCTACTCCCGATTTGACATCATGCAAGGGAAAATCTTCCGATTTTCAAAATATATGACAAAAACCGCGCCGCACTTACGTTTTCAATCCACCCGAAAGTCTCTCGGACTGACCCAAAAGGCATTTGCCGACAGCATTGGCATATCTCTATCTGCCATCTCCCGATATGAGAGCGGCGAAACGGAAGTCTCGATGGTCCTTGCGTTGGCCTTGGAACACGTCCACATGGTGAACCACCAGTGGTTGATGGGTGGTAGCGGCCCCGTTTGGCTCAGTCCTGAGAAGGCCAAGGGCTTTGTCAGCCCCAACCATCCTCTATTAGAGGACTACCTCCTGGACCGTCCCCTGATCCAGGGCGCGGCGAGCTGTGGGCCGGGCGGGGAGATCGGAGATCCTGGGCCGGGAGCAAAGCGCTATGCCGTCCGCCGAGACCTGGCGCACCAGGTGCTGCATCAGAGTGGAGGTGGAAAAGAAACCGACCTGTTCTTTCTCACCTGTCAGGGAGTGTCGATGCAGCCGACGATCTTTGATCGAGAGATCGTGCTGATCAATACCTATGTAGATGGGCGTCTGGAGCCGCGAAACAATGGCATCTATCTGGTCCGGCGAACCCCGGACGACGTGGAAGCCCGTGTGAAGCGCCTGCGCCTGGACATGAACAGGCACCAGTTGGTGCTGGCCAGCGATAACCGCCAATTCGCCCAGGTGGTCGTGGACCTAGACGATACGCCACTGCATCAACTTATCCTTGGCCAGGTGGCCCGGCTGGTTGATCGGGATTTGTTGGCCACGGCCCCGCCGGCCAGTGACTGGTGACAGAAAGTGTCCGTGTTGCAAAAAACTACCGACAAATAAACCGCGAAATAGACTCTGGTTTTCGCGCGGTCCAGAAAGTACCGCCAAATGGGGCGCGAAAATCACTTTGACAGGTTCCTGCGTTGAATGAGGCCTGGACTAGCTATGCCTGTCACCGCCAAATAGATCGCGACCGCCAAAGCAGGCGCGTCCCCACAGCTGGTCCGCCGAAGGCGGATGCCCGCCCGCAGCCAGTGCCGCGGAACGGAGCGCGCAGCGCGAAGTGAATCCCAAGAGCACGGGTGGGTCGGGATCACCCTCGTATCCCAGGCGGTTTTTTTTTGGCGGAGAGTGGGGGATTCGAACGGAGCGCGCAGCGCGAAGTGAATCCCAAGAGCACGGGTGGGTCGGGATCACCCTCGTATCCCAGGCGGTTTTTTTTTGGCGGAGAGTGGGGGATCCGAATCGCAGAATTGGTGGCATCCAGTTTGCCCTGCTCCACTCTACAATTTTCCATGCGACTTTTTCCATTCCTTGCCACCTCAGTCCTGCTCGCCCTGCCCTTACAGGCTCAAGACCCTTTTCTCGCCAAGCCCTTCCTGCAAGTTGGGGCTGTGCCCAAAACCGATCGCATGGATCTCGTCTGGCTCACCCAGGACAAGGACGCGAAGTGGACTGTGGAAGTTCAGGCCCAAACCAAGGGGCCATGGAAAGCCATGGGCAATCCAACCTTCAAACTCGTGGCCCTGCCTGAAGCGCCGAAGCATAGGATCTATGCGACAACGCTTCACGGGCTCAAGCCTGGTGCGGTTTTTCACTATCGTGTCTCCTTGGATGGCCAGACGGTTTTCCAGTCCGAGGGACACGGCCTCAAGACCTCCGGCCAGCCTCAGCACCTCGTGCTCTATGGCGATGGCGCGTCTGGGTCCGAGCATCAAAAAGCCCTGGCCTTCCAGATGGCCAAACAGAAGCCCGATGCGGTGTTCGTGCTGGGCGACATCGTCTATGCCCGGGGCCGCGCATCCGAATACCTCGATCACTATTTCTCCATCTACAACACGGATGCGGCCGATCCCGCTAAAGGCGCGCCCCTGCTGCGGAGCGTGCCCACCATCGGGGTCCTCGGAAACCATGACGTGGCCTTCATGAACGCGCGCGGCGACCGGCCTTCAGATGGCTTGGCCTACTACCTGTATTGGGATCTCCCAATGAATGGCCCCGAGCTGAAAGTAGCTGGCCCGAATACCCCCATGATCCAACCCATGTTCTGGCCGCAATTCCTGGCAGGCGCTGGTGAGCGGTTCCCGAAAATGGCCAATTTTTCCATTGATCTTGGCAATGCCCATTGGACGATCTTGGACTCAAATCCGTACGTGGATTGGTCGGACCCAGCCCTCAGGGCCTGGCTGGAATCGGACTTGCGCCGGGCTGGCAGGTCCACTTGGCGCTTCGTGGCCTTTCACCATCCGGGGTTCAACAGTTCCACGGCCCATTTCGAGGACCAGTGGATGCGGCTGTTGTCGCCGGTTTTCGAAAAATACAGAGTGCAGATGGTTTTCTCGGGCCACGTTCACGCCTACCAGCGGAGCCTCCCCTTGAGCTTCAAGCCCGAAGCAGGCGCTGCGGCCAAGTTCGCCCAGCACCGCCAAGCCACGGTGAACGGGATCTTCAGCCTGGACAAAACCTTTGATGGCCTCCGGGTCACGAAAACCAAGGGCATCATCTACATCATCTCGGGCGCGGGCGGAGCGAGTCTGTACAACACGCACCAGGATGACAAACCAGAGACCTGGCAGCCTTTCACGAAGGTCATGGCCAGCGACCGCTACTCCTTCACGTTGCTCGATTTGAAAGGCAAGCGCCTGGAATTGCGCCAGATCGCTGAAGATGGCAAGGAAATGGACCACTTTGTGCTGAGGCAATAGGGGAGACCGCCGGGGCCTCCTGATACCTTGGATTCATGACGTCCTGGCCTCCATCCCCCAAGCTGGCCGCGATCTATGCGGCCGTCTTCTTTCTGCTCCTGGTGCTGACGCCCGGGCGTGGCCCCTTGTCCCTCCGGCTGCTGCGCCTCTATCCCAAGAAAATGGGCTCCAGCCTGGTGGGCTGGGCCGCCACCCGGACCTTACCGGTGTTTTTACGCACACCTCTCCTGGGCCATTTCGCGCGCAGCTACAGGCTGGATCTCACCGAAGCTGAACTCCCGCTGCAGGACTACGCAAGCCTCCAGTCGCTTTTCACGCGGCGTCTGAAACCCGGCCTGCGGCCCCAGGATCCGGGCATTCCGGGATTCATCAACAGCCCCGTGGACGGCCGCATCATCGCCTGCGGTCGCATTGAAAAGGACTTGGCGATCCAGGCGAAGGGCCTGCCCTACCGCATCACCGAGTTGCTCAAGCACGACAGGGATGCCAAGCGGTTTGAAGGTGGCCACTATCTGACGATTTATCTCGCCCCCAAGGACTATCACCGCATCCATGTGCCCCAGAACGGCCGCGTCAGCGCCGTGGGCCGCGTGGAGGGCGAGCTGTGGCCCGTGAACGATGCCTCCACGCTGAATGTCGGGAGGCTTTACGAGCGCAACCGCCGGGCGACCTGGGTCGCCAGCGGAACCGGCGCGGATGAGGGACTCGAAGTGGCTACGATCCTCGTGGGCGCCACCCACGTAGGCGGCGTGCTCATTGATGAACGCTGGAGGCAGGGCCGCGAATTGCCCAGGGACGGTTCATTCAGCGTTCCGGATCTGCCCTGCGAAGCGGGCCAGGATCTTGGCTGTTTCGCCTTTGGCAGCACCGTGGTGCTGCTCATCGCCGGGCCCAAGGCGAATCTCTGGAAACCCACCCGGACGACAGGCGACGTGAAGGTCGGGCAGCGACTTGGAGCTTTTGAATGACGGACGATCTCTTCCACCA
>JAJYMZ010000018.1 GCA_021786615.1 Acidobacteriota bacterium | reverse complement strand
AACAGGCTCAGGGCAAAGGGCCTTGCCGAGCGGATCAGGGATTGAAGGGACATCATGCCTCCTGGATGAAAATGAGTGGGGGACTCCGGCACGGCTCCTCCATCGGTTCAGATCATCGGATCTGAAACGTCGTACGTGGAAAACCACGGTGGTTTGAAGGAGCGGGACAAAGAGCGGGGGGGATAACTGTTCAAAGGTAGAGCCCCGCCCGTAGCCCTTAAATGAGGGGAACTCCTCAGGGATCCAAGGTATGAATCCCCAGGCCAGCGACCGAGGCCGATTCAACGAATCCGCATCGGAACATCCTGGGGATGCCCCGCATCAGGGACTAGTCCGTGTTGATGCTCAGAAAAGCAGCCCTCGCTGGGCCGCGTACCGCACCAGTTCGGCGGTGTTGTGCACCCCGAGTTTCTGCATCACCCGGGTACGGTGGTTCTCCGCGGTCTTCGGGCTGATGTCCAGCAGGCTCGCGATTTCCTTGGTGGAGCGGCCCTCGGTGACCAGGTGGAGGACTTCCCGTTCCCGGGAGGTCAGGGAGTCGAGTCCCTCCTCCCCGGGCTTCGGGCTGCGGTACACCTCGGCGAGAGCCTTGGCCGCGTGAGGATCGAAATACACTTCCCCCCGGGCCAGTTTGCGGACCGCGTTCAAAAGCTCCGAGGCGGCGGCATCCTTCACCAGGTAGCCAGAGGCGCCCGCCCGCACCACCGGGAGCACAAATTCTTCTTCCTTGTGCATGGTCAGCACGAGGATGCGGATCCGTGGCGACTCCTTGTGGATCCGCCGCACGGCTTCCAATCCGCTCAACCGCGGCATGCTCAGATCCATCACCACCACGTCCGGCATCAGTTCCAGCGCTTTATCAACCGCCTCCTGACCGTCCGCGGCTTCGGCGATGATGCGGCAATCCCCCCCCGCCAGGAGCAAACTCACTAGCCCCTGCCGCACGATGGTGTGGTCGTCCGCCACCAGGACACGGATGGGAGTCATGGCAACAGCTTATCCCCCGACAGGCCCCGGGGGGGTTTCGCTTTCCAAAGGCAGGCGCGCCTCGATGCGGGTTCCCTTTCCCGGGACGGACCGGATGGAGAGTTTCCCCCCGGATACTTCCACCCGATCCCGGATGTTGGCCAGTCCGGAGCCATTGGGAATCTTGCCGCGGGCGAGGACCAGGGAGGAATCAAAGCCCGCGCCCTGGTCTTCCACACTCAGGTGCACCCAGGCGCCCCGGCGGGATACTTCCACCTGCAGCGAACCCTTGTTCCCGATTCCAGAATGCTTGACGGCATTGGTGAGGGCTTCCTGAACGACGCGGAAGATCACGGTCTCCAGGTCGGGATCCAGGCGGTCCTCCAGTCCCGGACAGGAAACCTGGATATCAATGCCCGTGCGTTCCGAAAGCGTCCGCCCCATCCAGCGGAGAGCCGGTTCCAGCCCCAGATCATCGAGTATCCGTGGCCGCAGCAGGTGGGACAGTTCCCGGGCTTCTTCCAGGGCACGCTCGGCGAAGCCCAGGGCCTCGCTGAGTTTGGGAGCGAGCCCTGAATCCACCTTCTGCGCTTCCTGCACCAGGAGATCAAGCTGGATTTTTAGGGCGGTGAGGTTCTGGCCCAAGCCATCGTGCAATTCCCCGGCGATGCGCTTGCGCTCTTCCTCCTGGACCGCCCAGATCGCCTTGGCCAGCCTTCTGATCCGGTATTCCCCGGCCGCCAGTTCCTGGAACAGCCGCGCGTTTTCCTGGGCGATCTGTTCCACCCGCCTGGAGACCTCCTTCATGGAGTCTGGGTGCCGGGCTTCACTCACCTTTGGCCTCCGGGGTGGCTTGGGATGTTCGGACCAGGCCGTCCAGCTCGCGCACCTCGGCCGTGCGGCCAAAGGAGGATTGTTGCGAGGCGTCCATGCCTTCCTTGACCTTGGCGCAGAGTAGCCTGGCTTGATCCAGCGCCCGGCCTGAGCCTGGCTTGTCACCCCGGCGGCCGAGGATTTTCGCCAGGAGGAGATGCAGGCGGAAGGCCCCGCTGTAGGAGCCGGCTGAGACCAGCAGCCGCAAGCCGCTTCGGACCCCGGCCTCCGCGGCCGTCAGGTTGCCTCGGGCCAATTCAGAAAACCCCAACGCTTCAGCGCTCCTCAAGCGCAGCGAGAGTTCTCCCAGACGATCCGCCTCCCTCTGCACGGACTGGATCAGCTTGATGGCTCCCGCCAGCTCTCCCCCTGCCGCCGAGGCCCTGCCCAGTCCGAGGCGGGCTGCCAGGACACGGTTGATTCCATGGGACGCCTCGGCTTCACGGATCGCCCCAGTGAAGGAGAGCTTGGCCTCCCTGGGGCTGCTTCTCCCCAACTGCAACTCTCCCCGAAGGGTCAGGAAGGTGGCTCTCTGCTCATGATTCATTTTCGCGCCGAGCTTTCGTTCAACTTCAGAGAGCAGCTTCTCCGCCTCTGGCAGCATACCCATCTCCACCAGGGCCCCTGCCTTCAGAAGAGAGAATTCAGCCACGCCCCGCTCATCCCGGAGGCTTTCAAGAACCCCCAGCGCCTTGTCGAAGGACTTGATCGCCGCGCCATACCTCCCCTGGTACTGCTCCGCCAGCCCCAGGTATCCCTGGGACATGGCCATGGCGCTTTTGGAATCCTGGTCGCGGCTCTCGCCCAGGGTCTCCAGGAAGGAATTCACGGCCGCGTCCCAGGGACCCTGGGCCAATTGCACGAGCCCGATGCTCTGGGTCACCAGCATGCCCCCGGTCGAGTCGCCGCTAGACCGGTAGAGACGCAGGGCTTCCTGGAAATAGACCATGGCATTTTCGTAGTCGGATAGCAGGTAGTACGTGTACCCAACGTTGTTGTGGCTCTTCGCCAGGGACCGCTGGTCCCCCAGCGTCCGGCGCACCTGAAGCCCCGCGCGATAGTGAGTCAACGCTTCCGAGTACTTGCCCTGCTCCTCCTCTAGGCTGCCGAAGGCATCCTGAAGCTCGGCGATGCCCGACCGGTTTCCTATTTCCTCGAGAATCTGGAGGGCGGAGCGCAGACTCGTCAGGGCTTTCTGGTACTCGCCGCGGATCATTTGGACGGTGGCGAGATTCTTCAGGCTCGTGGCCGTTCCACGCGCATCGCCGATGCGTTTCCGGAGCGAAGCCGCCTTCTCGTAATTGTCCGTGGCCAGGTCCAGGTCGCCCATCTGCTGGTAGGCCACTCCAAAAGCGTTGAGGATGTCCGCTTGCCCCTGCTCATTGCGGAGTTTGCTTTGGATCACCAGGGCCCGGACCAGGTAGTCGTCCACGGCCCGCCGGGGATCGCCCGCCATGACCGTGTACTTGGCCAGGTCAAACCAGGCTCGCGGATGATTGGGATCCGCCTTCA
>JAJYMZ010000242.1 GCA_021786615.1 Acidobacteriota bacterium | reverse complement strand
AGCCTTTTGCCCCCGCGGATCCAGCGGTCCAGCGCCGCGGGCAGCTGGGGGTCCTTGGGAATGAAGAAATCGCGATGGGCGAGTATTTCGGCTTTCGTGTCGCCAGTGCGGTGGGCGGTGTCAATGGCCCAGCGCACATCCGTGAAGAGTTGGAGGTAATCCTTGCCCGGCAGCTTGCCCTGGTCCAGGCGATCCACCAATAGCGCATAGAGATGGCTTTCGGGGATCTCGAACATGGTGTCAATGCTGCGGAAACCCTTGGCGGTGGTGGAGAGGCGGCGGCGTCCGTAGCAGGTCTCGATGGCCACGGGCTCCATGGGCTTCGTCCCGTGGGTCGCGCGCACCACCCGGCGTTCGCGGCTCACTTTCAGCAGGTTCCCCCGCACACCGTCCAGCACCAGGCCCCGGATGGAAAACTTGGGATCGAATTCCGCATCCAGCAGCGAAGCTGGATAGCCCATTTCCCGCACCAGCAATCGAAGGGATTTCGTGAACGCCAATTCGTCAATTTCCGGTGAGCGGTAGCGCGCCAGGGTGTAGTCCATGTCGAACCCCACGGCCTTGATGGTGGGCAGGGGCAGGGTCTGCAGGACGTAAAGCTTCTGCGCCGGCGGCAGCCGCGCTTCGTCCTCCTGGTCCCAGGTCGGGGGGACGGGCAGCAGGCTGGTGTTCCAGGGAATAGGCGGCATGGTTTGAGGATACAGCCCTGGATTTTCGATTTGCGATTTTCGATTTGGCGATTGAAGCACACTGGGAGACGCACGCTCCCAATCGGGAATCGGCAATCGGATAAGTGAGCTTTGTTTTTGGTGGCGCCGGCTTAGTCTGAGGTAGGAAGGGAAGACCCGGAATGGCTGAGCCAGATGATTTCGAAAGCAGAGGCCGCAGTCGCGCGCTTCAGGCGTCCAGAGTCACGCTCCCGAGGCTGGATCCGCCGCCGTCAAGCGTGCTGGCTTACTTGCAAGACCGGTTCCCCTTCATTCCAGACTGGGAATCCCGCATGGCGCGGGGTCAGGTGCGGGTGGAGGAGGGTGGCTTGCTGGCGCCGGATGCGCCTTACCGCGCTGGCTTGAAAATCCTCTATTTTCGGGAAGTGGGCCAAGAACCCATCATCCCTTTCGAAGCCAAAATCATCCATCAGGATGCGAATCTGCTGGTGGCGGACAAACCGCATTTCCTGCCGGTGACGCCCACGGGCCCCTACGTGCGAACTTCGCTGCTGGCGCGGCTCCAGGAGCAGACGGGTCTGGATCACCTGGCGCCCCTGCATCGCCTGGACCGTGAAACCGCGGGCCTGGTGCTGTTCTCCATCCGCCCTGAGACGCGAGCTGGATTCAGCGCTCTGTTCCAGAAGCACCGCGTCACGAAGCTGTATCACGCGGTGGCTTCCATGTCGGCCGGAACATCAGTCCATGAGTGGCGCGTCGAGAACCGCATCGAGAAGGGCGAGCCCTTCTTCCGCATGGCCTGCGTGGAAGGCCCGGTGAATGCCCGCACCGCCATTCGTCTGCTCGCGGCGCGGGATGGGCACGGCCTCTTCGACATCCGCCCCGAGACCGGCAAGAAGCATCAAATCCGCCTGCACATGGCGGCCATCGGCCATCCGATCCTGCATGACAAGCTCTACCCCGAGCTGCAACCCGAGCCCCCTCCGAGCGCTCCGCCGGATTTCAGCCATCCCCTCCAACTCCTGGCCCAGCGGTTGGAATTCGTGGACCCCATCACCGGGGAAATCCGCGTTTTCGAATCCGGGTTGGAGCTTGGATGGAATCCGTTAGCGGGAGTCTGAGGAAGGTTTGCAAATTTTCTTTTCTTGGCGCCCTTGGCGTCTTGGCGGTGAGTTTGTATTTTTCTAAACCCCGCCTCATCCTTCCTCCACGCCGATCCCATGCGTGACGCTCTGATGCCCGAAGATCTCCCAGGCTGTGCTGCGGAAGGCCTCGGTGTGGCCCCAGTCCTTGGCGCCGTCCTTCCACAATTTGTAGTGGATCAATTCGTGTTCAAGGATGCGCTGGAGGATGCTTTCGGGATCGCGGCAATTGACGCCGCAGGCCACCTGGGGCCATGGCCAATCCAGCCGCCGGAGCAAGGGAACGGATAGGCGGATCTCTGGATGCCAGATGCCCCGGGCATCCTTCTCCACCACGAAGAGTCCCGCGCAGCGCTTCATGCGCGATGACCAGACGACCGGAAGCCTCGGTAGCTCCCAGCCTGCGGATTGCAGAATGTTTTCAGTGCGGTGGCGCAGCGTGATCATTCAAAATCGAAGCTCGGACCGCCCAGATTTGACGTCTCCACGCGCACAATTTCGCCGTCCATGGTGATGGTGCTGGCGCTGTGGGGCTTCGTCCCATGGCTGAGGGTCTGCAAGGCGCGGAAGGGGGCCTGGAGTTCCGCGGGGACGCTCTCGAAGAACATCACGCCGGCGCGGTAGGTCTGGGATGCGGCATTGACAGTGGTGGCGATGCGCAGTTCGTTCAACTGGCGCAAATCCACTTCGCTGGGCGCGTCGGTCATCAAGCAGCGGGCCTGCGCGGTTTTAGGAAAGGCGATGACTTCGCGGATGCTGGTCTCGCCCACCAGCAGCATCACCAAGCGATCCAGCCCCAGCGCCAAGCCGCCCATGGGCGGCGCGCCGAAGGCCAGGGCATCCAGCAGGAAGCCGAACTTCGAGCGGGCCTCCGCTTCGCCGATGCCCAGGGCGCGGAACATGCGGCTTTGGGTCTCCGCGTCATGGATGCGGATGGAGCCGCCGCCGATCTCATACCCGTTCAGCACCAGGTCGTAGGCCACGGCGCGGCAGGCCCCCGGGTTGGATTCCAGCTTATCCATGTCATCGGGATGGGGGCTCGTGAAGGGATGATGGCAGGCCACGAAGCGGGCATTCTCCTCGCTCCATTCCAGCAGCGGAAAATCCACCACCCACAGGAAGGCGAAGCGCGATTCATCCAGCTGTCCGAAGGCCCGCGCCAGTCGCAGGCGCAACTCGCCAAGCACCTTGGAGGTCTGGGGGTCGGTGCCCACGGCGAACACCGCTAGGCCCTCACCTTCCACATGCAGCCTGGTTTTCAGCGCGGCTTCAAGCTCGGGGCTGATGAATTTCTTGAAGCTGGAGGCGAGTCCATCCTTGCCCCATTTCACGTAAGGCAGGCCTCCGGCGCCAAGATGCTTGGCGGCGTCCTGCAGCTCGTCCAGCTGTTTGCGGGAGGTGGCGCCTGCCTGCTCGCCGGCGAAATACAGCGCGCGGACCCGGCGCTGGCCCTGGCTTTCGGCGGCGGCGCGGAAGAGGTTGAAATCGCTCGCCGCGAACATTTCCGTCACATCCTGGAGTTTCACGCCGCAGCGCACATCCGGCTTGTCGGAGCCGTACCACTCCATGGCGTCGGAATA
>JAJYMZ010000261.1 GCA_021786615.1 Acidobacteriota bacterium | reverse complement strand
CTGGATCACCGACCGCGTGCTCCCCTCCGCTGCTTTCCTGCAGCGGGAAAACCGTTCACCTCAGGAACTCTGGGTCTGGGGAGCGCCGAACTTTCCACCCACCTCCATTCCCCTGCACATGATCCAGCCCGAGATTCCCGAGAGCGAGGCCCTCTGATGCCCATTCCGGTTCTCAAACTCAATCTGGCGCCGCGGCCGTCGCTATGGCGCCAGAAGCATCTGGCCCTCGGTTGGGCCGCCGTCGCCGTGGGATCCCTGAGTCTCGTGGGCGCCCTGGCGACATGGGGCTTGCGCGCCCACCAGGCCCGGAAAGCTGGTGCCCAGGCCATTCTCATCAGCCGTGATGCCCAGGCCGCGGCCCGGAAGCAGGACAAACTAGTGGAGCAGCTGAAATCCGTGGATGTGGCCAAAGAGTTGCCCCGCTGGAAACTGGCGGAGCGCATCTTCACAGAGAGGACCCTGCCCTGGTCTCGCCTCACCGCCGAACTGGAGCGCAGCCTGGTGCAGGACGTGCGCCTGAAATCCATTCAGAAGGTGCGGGGTTCTGATCAGCGGGTGGGCCTCAAACTCAAAGGCGAGGGCAGAACCCGGGAAGCGGAGGAGAATTTCGTGGCCTCTCTGCAGAAGGATGATCTGTTCCAGCAGGTGATCCTGGAGCGTGAAGCCGAACGTGCGGGTGGCGGCGTGGATTTCGAGATCTATCTGCCAGTGGTCGCGGTGCCTTCCCCCTACCAGCCCTTTCCGCCGCCGGAAAAAGCCAAGGCTTGGTCACAGCCAATGCAGGTCAACACAAAGACCAAGGCGCCACCCCCAGCCCAGTATCGGCCTTTACCCGTTCCGGCGCCTCAACCATCCCGGGCGGCGCCGGCACAAATATTCGGATCGCCCATGGCGCCGCCTCAGCGATCAACTACGGGGGTCACAGGCCGTCCAGGCCGCGCCGCCCCATTGAGACCCAATGACCGCAGGAATGATGAAGCGGCCCCGGGAAGCAACTTCATTGTCGTGGACCCGAAGGGAGAGCGCCCATGAGCACCAAGACCCTTCGCGCCAGTTCCATCCGCGCCGCCGTGGGGGGCGCGCTTCTTCTCGCCGCGCTGGGGGTGGCCATCTTCGTGCTGCCCGATGCATCCCGGCATCGGGATGAGCAGGAGAAGGCCCGGAAGGACGCCAAGGCCCTGCTCACCGCCCAGATTCAGCAGTTGGGGGAACGGCAGCAGCTGGTGGACCGGCTGAGCCTGGATCAGAAACATCTCGATGATCTTGAAAAGAAGATGCCCTCGGGCAATGTGGGCCAGCTCCAATGGGAGCTCAGCAAGATCCTCTACGAGAAGGCCATGGAAAATGGCGTGCGCCTGCAGACCGTGAAGTACGGCCTGCCTAGCCGTGAAGGCTCCAAGGGCACCGACCTGGAATCCATTGACGTGGAGTTCACGGTGCTGGGCGTCTACAACGCCATGAAGCCCTTCATGCTGGCCATTGAAGGCAGCGGCCTGCCCTTCGCCGTGGGCTCCGCGCGGCTGGAGGAAAGCCCCGAGGGCGCCCGCCTGAGCGTGAGCCTGCGAGCCTTCAGGCATTCCGGAATCACTCCCAAATCCGAAGCCGTTGGGCAGGAGGAAGCATGAGCAACGGCTCCCCCTCCAAGAGCCTGGATGTGAAGGCCCTGCTCCAGGAATTGAAAACCAATCGCCGCACTCAAGCCATGCTGGTGCTCTTCGTGATCGTCCTGGTCTGGCTCTGGCCCAGCGCGCCGAAAAAGAAGGCGGTCCTGGGCCGCGTGGGCTCCATGCAAGCCGCGGGTCTAGACGACCGGCAGATAGCCGCGCTGCAGAAACTCCCCGACCTCGCCAAGCTGGACATGGCCGGTGAACTGCCCAACGAAACCAAGATGCACAGGGACCTTTTCCTTTTTGAAGGCGTACCACCACCACCACAACCACGGAAACCAGATCCTATTCCAGAGCCCCCAACAAAAGAGGAGTTGGAAGCCTTAGCCAAGAAAGCCGCCTGGGAATCCATGTTCGCCACGCGGCCCCAGGCCCTGCGCTACATCGGCTTCCTGGAGTCGAAATCAGCCGGCCTCATCGGCGCCTTTTTCAAGGGCGAGGAGCCCTTCACCTTCCAGCTCGGCCACCTGGAAAACACCAACTGGAAGCTCGTGAAGCTAAGCGACACCCAGGCTGAATTCCAGAACACCAAGTACGCGGACATGAAGATGGTCCTGGAGGCCCGCGACTACGCCGGGTACGCGAATCCTGGTGCTCGCGTGACCAACGAATTCTAGAACCCACCTGACCCTAATCCCTCAAAGACTCAACGACAATCTGGATGGCCCCATGCTGCTGAACCGATTCCTCCGATTCCCATCTCCGAAGATGGCTCAAACGCTGCTGGTGGCCTCTCTGCTGGTGGCAGGCCTGGGGTGCAGCCTGCACCGCGCCAACCACGCTTTCTCGGAGGGGCGCTTTGAGGACGCCACCCGCGAATACCAGTCCATCCTGCGCAAGGATCCGGGCAATGTGCAGGCCAGGAATGGCTACCGTCGCGCGGCGCCCCTGGCGGCCACGGAGCACGTCGAGAAAGCCAAGCTCCTTAAGTCGCGGGGGCAGCTGGAAGAGACCGCCATGGAGCTGAAGCGCGCCCTGATGCTGGACCCCAACAATGTCATCGCCCTGGACGAGCTGGCCATCATGCAGCTGGACGAGCAGCGCCGCAAGGCCCGCGAATCCGCCGAGGACTATTCCACAGCCAAAGCCAAGGCCGATGCCTCAGCCCCCATGCAATTGAATCCCCGCTCCATCGAAGGGATTTCCCTCACCTTCAACAAGAAGACCAGCCTCAAGGAAATCTTCTCCATCCTGAGCAAGGCGTCGGGAATCAACATCATTCCCCATACCTCCTTCCAGGACATGCAGGTGCAGATCGACATGCAGGGACTCAACTTCCAGCGGGCCCTGGACACCCTGATGCTGCAGAACGACCTCTTCTACAAGAAGCTGGATGACAAGACCATCATGATCTTCAAGGTCAACCCTCAGAACCGGGAACTCTACGAGAACCATCTCATCCGCACCTTCTATCTGAGCAATGCCGAAGTGGATGGCGTCCGCCAGATCCTCCAGACCATCATCCCCCAGGTCAAACTCTTCACGGACAAGCGCCTGAACGCCGTCACCATCAAGGCCAAGCCCAATGAACTGATCATCGCCGAACACATCGTGAACCAGCTCGACAAGGCCAAGCCAGAAGTGATGGTCTACCTGGAACTCCTGGAAGTCACCGAGAGCAGCGCCGAGCAGGTGGGCCTGCTGCCGGTCATCACCCCCACGGACGGACTGGGCGGCGGCTCGGGCGTCTTCCGCCTGGGCGCCACCATTGACAACACCGGCAGCTTCAACCAGAACAAGGGCGCCCT
>JAJYMZ010000100.1 GCA_021786615.1 Acidobacteriota bacterium | reverse complement strand
CCGCCGGCGATGATGAGCGTGATCGCCCTGCTGCTGGTGCTGAACCATCCCAATGGCCTGCTGGATCCGCTGGTGGTCTCGGCGCTGGTGGAACCCGTCCCCCGCTTTCTCGCCAAGTCCACGCTCTGGAACATCCTGCTGCTGCGGCCCTCCCTGTCCTTTTTCGAAGCCATCCCTGTGGAACGCGCCCAGGACATCGGCGATACTCACATGAACGAGGGGGACCGCCCGGTCGCTTCGCTCCCTCTGCTCCCGCCTATCGGGCGCTCACGCGCCCTCCCGCTCGCAAGCTCGCGGAGGTAGGAACCCTCCCCTCGTGCTCCCCACGTGATGTCCGGGCAAAGCCCGGCCACCACGTCTGGGTCCCGCGCGGAAGCCACGGCCAAGGCCTTCGAGGCAGTGCATAGGGCCCTCGGAAAGAATCAGCGCGTGGGCCTTTTCCCTGAAGGCATCAGCCACGGCAATGCCCAACTGGCTCCGTTGAAAACCGGCGCGGCGCGCATGGCCTTGTCGAGCCCGGTGAAGCCAGCCCTGGTGCCCGCGGGCCTGGTGTACGGGCAACGGGAGCTGTTTCGCCACAACGCCTTGCTGCGACTGGGCGGACCCATCGAATACGATGATCTATTTTTGGAAGGCGACGACCCCGTCGCGGTGAAGGCTCTCACCGGGCGCATCCGCCAGGCTCTGCTGCCCCTCACGCTCCATGGCCCGGAGGAAGCCCTGCAGCGTCTCGCCGAAGATCTCGCCTGGCTGCTGGCGGAGGCTCCCAGGGAACGGGCAGATCTGGAGACGTTGCGTCTCCGCACCCAGTCCCTGCTTTCGGTGCTGGCGGCCTTGAACGAGGAAGAGCGTGCCAGCCTCCGCTCCCGCGTGGATGATGCTAAAGGCTGGCTTCAGGAACAGGGACTGCGACCCGATCAAGTGGGCTTCCCCTACCACGCCCCCCAAGTACGCCTCTGGATCGGAAAGGCCATACTGCATCATCTGGCTGCTTTGTTCATCGCCCCCGCCGCCCTGCTTTTCTGGCCTCCCTACCGCTGCACCGCCTGGCTCACCAATCGCCTGACGGACGAAGTGGACGTCGTCGCCACCTACAAGCTCATCGGCGGCCTAGTGTTCCTGCCCGCCTGGGCCGCGCTGCTCCTGAGCCTGGCCGCTTGGCGCTGGGGCCTGACAGGTGCGGCTGCGGTTCTCACCTTGGCGATGCTGGCCTTCCTCAGCCTGCCGCTGCTTGAACGCCTCAAAGAGGACTGGCAGGCCATCCGCGGCTACCGCCACCGCGCGCATCCCGATGCCGCGAGCCTGCTGAAAGCGAAAGAAGAGCTGCTGTCAGCGTTTCCGCAATTAAGATGAAAAAACGCGCCGGTCGCCCGGCGCGTTCATATGGTATCAAGCTCGTGAAGGGCTTACTCTTCGACGACCTTGGGGAAGTGCACGGGGCCAATGACGGGGGCCGCCAACTGTTCCATGAATGCAGAAGCTTCTTCGCTCGCGGCTGGCGGCGCGAGCGGGAAACCATTGCCCGTATCCGCAGGATCAATCACCTTGCCGGTCATCAGCCAATAGAACATCTGCCGCTGCACCAGGGCTGTGTTGGCGGAACCGTCCAGCAACATTCCATGAGTGGCTGCGGTGGTGGGACTGCCGAACTGGAAGATGCCTTCCGTCGGGCCCGCGCTCACGGCCGTGGCTGGGGCGACGGAGGGTTTCAAACCACCGGGCCCAAGCAAGAAAGGCACCGTGGGGTTGGTGGTCTGGCTAGCCAAGCGGATCTGGGCGAAATTCGGGGCGGTGTCATAGGGTGCGCCCAGGATGCCCCGGCCCGCGAGGCTGTTCACAAAGTAGTTGTTCGAGCTGTTCGGGATCACCGTGTCGCCGATGGCTTCCTGCACAGCGATCCGGCCCGCCAGGCGGGAAGGAGCCGTGGCGCTGATGGGGAAGGTCATGTAGGCGGGATCGGCTGAATCTGTGATGTTGGTGACCAGGGTGAAGAACTGATTATAGGTCGGGGAACCCGTGACGACACCGGCAGCCGCGAGACCGGCATTGATGACCGGCGCGAAGGTGGGGCTATCACGAAGCAGGTAAGCCAAGCGTCCACCGGGCACCGAGAAGAGGGCCTTCATGTTGGAGCCGCCGGTCTGGCTGGAATTCCCCGCCAGGAAGTAGGCGCCCACGATGGAGCCCAGCGAGATGCTCACATAGCGACGGCTCGCGGGCGAGGGCGAGATGGGTTTGCCCGCGGCGGCGATCTTGGCCTGGAAGCTGGAGGGGTCAACGGTCGGCTGAAGCAACATGCGCTCCAGGCGCCAGAGGTTGAAACCGGCTTGCTGAATATTGGTGCGAGTATTCAGGTTGGAAGGAAGGCTGATGAAGTTGGAAGCCCACTCTGCCGCGGGTTTCCCATTGGCCAGGGCGCCATGCAGGGGCAAATCAATGGCGATGACGGCGTAGCCCGCCGCGCAAGCCGTATTGGCCATGGCCACCATCTGTTCCTTTCGGCCGCCAATGCCGTGCTGGAAGATCACCACTGGGTAACCCGTGGGGGGTGCAGGAGTGACGGGGGCCAGGAACATGAAGGGCACCGTGCGTGTTACATGGAAGTAGCCACGGAGTTGGCCGGTCGCGTTGCGCGAAGCCTGGAGAACCCCCGTGCCAGGTACGGCGCCACCCCCGGAACCAGGAGAATACACGTTGGCTGTCCCGGTCAAATCGCCACTGATGGGTTTCCCGGCGGTTCCCGCCACGATGGCGGGATCCATATTCAGGTCTCCGCTTTCATAACCTCCCACGGCCACAAGGCCAATGGCGTTGTGAGGCACGAGGGAGTGCGGCGCGGGTGGTGTTGGAAAGTTTGTATCGTAGAAAGCGTCCACCTGTGAGCTACCCGAGGCAGCCACCGTGACGGAAGCCGCATTGCTCCACACACGGCTTTCTCCGTTGGAGGCGGAGAAATTCATGGAGACGGCCGGGCTGGCGGAAAGTGGCAACGTGGCGTTGTTGGCCCAGGCCCAAAGAGAGGTTTCCACCGGTGCCCGGACATTCGTGGAGGCCAACGGATCCGGGACGATGGCACCGGCGGCGGTGGTGATGAAACGGCCCATGAGTTTAATGTGGCCGCGGCGCTGGGCCAGATTTTCTGTGGCGATGCCGATGCCGGTGGGGCCTGCGCCCGAGGCGGCCTTGCCGCTGGCATCCGCGGCGGCGCTGGCTACGAGATCATCCATGGTCTTGCCATAGCCCGATAGGACGATGGCCGGACCCTGCATGACGTTGCCATAAATGGATTGAAGGCCAGCTTGGGAGGCGGCGCCAGCAATCAAGGCCGGGTTTTGAGGATCCACCGCGGCTGTGGCGGCGAGGTTGGTACCTGGATTGGAGGAAGTGGCGGTATTCGGACTTACATCCGCCCCTTTTACATATTTTAATAATCCAAAGGTCAGGTTCTGCCCAAC